>DXDP01000390.1 GCA_019115445.1 Candidatus Nocardiopsis merdipullorum | reverse complement strand
TGGTGAGGACGCACCGCGCCCGGTGGCGTTGTCCCCCGTGTACGAGACCGCACCGGTGGGTGGGCCCGCCCAGAGCGCGTTCCTCAACGCTGTCCTTGCCGTGGACACCGAGGACACACCGCACGCCCTGCTGAATCGGGCCCGGGCCGCCGAGCACGCCTTCGAGCGGGTCAGGACGGTCCACTGGGGACCACGCACGCTGGACGTGGACGTGATCACGTTCGGGGACGTGCGTGATGACGACCCGGTGCTGACCCTGCCTCACCCACGTGCGCACCTGAGGGCCTTTGTGTTGAGGCCGTGGTTGGACGTCGAGCCCGACGCGGTGCTGCCGGGCCGGGGCCGGGTCGCCGATCTTTTGGCACGGATTCTGGCGGACGACCCGGGTCAGGAGTTGTACCGGCGAGACGATCTGCGGCTCGTGCCGCCGGAGGAGGCGGGGCGCCGGTGACGGAGAACGACGAGGAGGGGCTCACCCCGACCGGATGGCGCGTACCCGTGCTGTTGACGGTGATCGGCGTTCTTCTGGGGGTGCTGGTCACCGACCTGTTGTCCAGTCCGCCGCAGCTTCCGTGGTCGGCGATCCCGACGTTGTTGCTCCTGGCACTGGCGGAGACCTTCACCGCAGGACGCACTCGTCGACGTATCCGAGGAGAGCCCGGTACCGAGCCGATGGAGCCGCTCAGCGCGGCCCGTCTGCTCGCCCTGGCCAAGGCGAGCGCGATCTTCGGAGCCCTGGGCATGGGAGTGTTCGTCGGAGTGGCGTTGACGCTCCTCGAACTGCTCGCCCTGCCCGGCCCTCGAGAGACTTTCTTCATCACCCTGGGTACTGCTGTCTCGGCCGGGCTGCTTCTCTTCTCGGGCCTGTACCTGGAACACGCCTGCCGTGTACCTGGGGACGAAGAAGACAATGGTGACGAACCCCCAGGAGTGACCTGAACGGAGCACGCCGGGTCGGGTCCCCCGAAGGCTTGCGTTCGGATGGTTGACTGGCTTTGTGGACACCAGCGAGCCTTCACCGTCGATGCGATCGATGGAGACACCGCAGCAGGAGCCCGCCGCCCAACCGGAGCGATCGCCGTTCGGTGCTCCGGAAGGGACGGAGTGGGCGCGTGTTTGCCGTGCACTGGCCTGGTATCGCAGGTACGTGGCCGGGGCGTTGTGTCTGGCCGGTGGTGCGCTCGGTGTGCTCCTGGCTCTTTTGTGGGGCAGTGCCCTGTGGGTGATGTTCTGGGTGGTTGTGGCGGCGGTCGTGTTCCTCGCGTGCTGGGTCCTGGCCGGAGTCTTCCAACGGTCCTGGGGATATGTGGAGTCCGAGTCGGAGCTCTACCTGACCTACGGGGTGTTCCTGCGCCAGTTGGTCGTGGTGCCCTACGGCCGTATGCAGGTCGTCGACGTGACGGCCGATCTGCTGGAACAGGCTCTGGGTATTGCGACGGTGCGGGTGCGTACGGCGGCGAGTGCCGCCGACACCCGGGTGGTGGGGCTTCCTCTGGAGGAGGCCGTCCGTCTGCGGGGCCGTCTTGCGGCCCGCAGTGAGAGTTTCTCGACGGGGCTGTAGTGCACGGACCGACACCGCCGGATCACGGCCGCGAAGACCCGAACCGGGCGGGACCGCCAGAACCCGGATCGTGGGGTGGGTGGGCGCCTCCCGGAGGCCGTCCCCCACAGCAGCCCTTGTACCGACCCGGCCCCCCGGGTACGCCTTCGGGGGCGCCTCCGGGGCATCCGTGGGCCGGCTCCCCGCCTTCTCCGGGGCCGACGATGCTGCCCCCACACATGGGCCATTGGCCTCCACCGATTCCCCCGCAAAAGCTGTGGGAGGACGTCACGGCAAGGGTCTTTCGCGCGCACTGGATGATCGTCCCGCTGCAAGTTCTTGCGGTGACCTTGGTGTTCGTGGCGTTGGTCGGCCCGATCCTGACCTCCTTCGGTTTCGCCTGGGTGCTGATGATGACGGTGGCCGTGGTGTTCGGTTCACTGGCCTATGCGCTGCCGTCATGGTGGTACGGCACCTTCGGGTTGAGGGAGGACCATCTTGTCGTGCACACCGGCTTGGTGATGCGAAGCTCGCGCGAGATCCCGTTGAGCCGTTTACAGGCGGTGGATGTGGTCCAACCGCTTCTGTTGCAGGTCTTCGGGATGGCCGAGTTGCGTATCGAGCTGGCCGGAGGGGACCGAAGCGCGGTCCGACTGCGATGCCTTCCACACAAGCCGGCCGAGCGCATGCGTACGGTGATCCTGGCCTACGCCGCGGGACTTCCCGGGCGTGCCCCGGAGGCCCCGGAGTGGGCGTTCTACCGGTTGCCCTTCCCGCTGCTGCTCGGTGCTCTGACTTTCCGGGTCCCGGTGCTGTTGTCCTTCATCGCTTTGTTGATGTTGCTCACCGGGGGCGTGGTGTTCGGCGAACCCGGGGTCTTCGGTGCCGTGGTGCCGTTGGTGCTGGGGCTGCTGCGTTACTTCTGGGGCCCGTTGGCGCGTTACACGGACTTCTACGCCTCCACCTCGTCGGACGGCCTGCGGCTGCGGTACGGAATGTTTCAGCGCCGAATGCAGACGGTGCCGCCCGGACGGGTACAGGCGGTACGCCTGGTCGAGCCCTTGTTGTGGCGTGCGTTGGGGGTGGCCCGGGTGGAGGCGAACGTGGCCGGTTACGCCGGCGCGCGCCAAGGGGACTCTGCCGTCCTTTTGCCGGTGGCGCCGCGTCGTCGGGCCTTTGCGCTGGTCAACGAGTTGTTTGCGGAGAGTGAGGCGGCGCTCGTGCCGTTGACCCGGGGCCAGAGTTCGTCGCCGAGGTTTGCGGGTGTGGACGAACATCTGTTCGTGAGCAGTCAGGGAGTGTTCTGTCGAGTCACGGACATCGTGCCTGTGGCACGCATGCAGGAGCTGCGTCTGACACAGGGGCCACTGGCACGGCTGAGGAAGCAGGTGGCGCTGGAGGTCGGCACCCCTCCGGGGCCTGCGGAGGCCCGTGCACCTGGGCGGGAGGAGTACGAGGGTCGGGCACTTCTGGACGTCTTGGTGGGGTATGCGAAGCAGGCCAGGGTGCCCGAGGCAGGTACCGAGCGCTGGCAGACACGGGCGACCCTCCGCCGTGGAAACGCCTCGGGGGAGCGGCCCGAGGGCTCCAGGACACACGGTGACGGCGGTTCGGGGACAGAGGGACCAGAGGGGCCGACGACGGGCACCGAGTGAGAGCCGTGCCTTCCGGGGGCGGACGGACCGGTCCTTGTCGGGGATGTCTCGGTGGCGCGGTGGTCAGCACAAAAATTGTGTTTGGGTAACGTTTTGTGTTTCCGCGGGCTGCTTTTTGTAGGGCTATGTCCGACATAGAAGATCACTGTGGGTCATATGGCGAGGTCCAAGCGGAGGGATCTCACCACATGTGGTCATACGGCGTCGCTGAGTATGGCTGAATGGTGATCGGACACAGTACGTGTCCATAGGAATGCAAACAGCCAATTCAGACCGTTCGGTGCCCCTTGGGACCGGTTTCCAGAGGAGAAACACATGCTGAAGAAGGTTCTCGCTGCCGGCGCCATCGCTGTCGCGGGCGGGGTCCTGTTCGCCGGTTCACCCGCCATGGCCTCCGATGGGGTCCACACCTCCGGTGCCGGCAGCGTCCTCTCCGGCAACCAGGCCGTACTGGGTCTCGACCTCCCGATCAACGTTTGTGGCAACGCCATCTCGATCCTCGGCATCTCTGGTGCCAACTGCATCGACTCCGGTGCCACCGCGAAGAACTAGATCCTTCGGACAGAACCCTCACAGGGCGCCACTCCGTGACGACGGGGTGGCGCCCTGTTGGTACGCCCGATGTGTGCTCGGGGCGGAGCACGAAGTGACCCTCCTGGGAGAGCTATCGTGTGCACAAGCGTCACGGTGCGGAAACAGGCCGGACGCACCGAGCACGAGGAGACACACGGATGGAGACGACACAGGAGCGTCCTGCGCGGCTGCGCATCGGAGTCATCGGCGCCGGCCGGGTCGGTTCCGTCCTCGGCCAGGCCCTCGGCCGCGCCGGACACAAGGTCGTCGCGGCGTCCGCCGTTTCCGAACGTTCCCGAACCTACGCCGCAGAGCGCCTGCCCACCGCCCGGATCCTCGAACCCGCACAGGTGGTCGAAGCCAGCGACCTGGTCCTGCTCACCGTCCCCGACGACGAACTCGCCCAGGTCGCCACAGGGCTGGCCACGACCGGGGTCGACATGCGTGGCACCCTCATCGCGCACGCCGGTGGTGCGCACGGCTACGGGATCCTGGCCCCCGCCACCGTGGTCGGGGCTCTTCCGATGGCCCTGCACCCGGTGATGACCTTCACCGGTCGTGACGAAGACATCGAACGGCTCGCCAACTGCAGCTTCGGAGTCACCGCCCCCGAACAGCTCCGCCCCATCGCCGAGGCCCTCGTCGTGGAGATGGGCGCCGAACCGGTCTGGATCACCGAGGACAAACGAACCCTCTACCACGCAGCCCTGGCCGGGGGTGCCAACCATCTCGTCACCCTTGTCGCCGACAGCGCCGCACTCCTGTCCACCGCGGGGGTGCCCGACCCCGGACGGATGCTCGCCCCCTTGCTCGGCGCCGCGCTCGACAACTCCCTGCGCCTGGGTATCCACGGGCTCAGCGGCCCTGTCATGCGTGGTGACTCCGGAACCGTGGCCGGGCACATCGAACAGCTCAGGGAGAACGCCCCCGAGAGCGTGGCAGGCTACATCGAACTCGCCCGTTTGACGGCCGACCACGCCATCAACGCGGGGCTGCTCAAACCCGAGGACGCCGAGCGCCTGCTCGACGTCCTACGGCGCTGAGCCACCTTCAGTACCGACCGCGCCGCGATGTGTGCTCTGCCCCCGGCCCGCGCGTATCGCGAACTCCACCACGGGACCCAACCGATGACCGAACCCACACCGCAGGCCACCACGACCGACAGGCCCGTCATCACACGTACCCCACGAGAATTGCGTGAGGCCCTCACCGGAGCCGGACGTACGGCCCTTGTCCCCACGATGGGAGCACTGCACGAGGGCCACTGTTCCCTCATGCGTCTGGCCCGAGAACAGGCCGACACCGTCGTGGTCAGTATCTTCGTCAACCCTCTCCAGTTCGGCCCCGACGAGGACCTCGACCGTTATCCACGTGACCTGGCCACAGACACCGAGATATGTGCGAAGGAGGGGGTGGACGTGATCTTCGCCCCCGAAGAGAGAACCATGTACCCGACGGAGCAGATGATCACCGTCGAAGCCGGTTCCATGGGTCGACGTCTGGAAGGCGCCTCCCGCCCCGGCCACTTCACCGGTGTCCTCACCGTGGTGGCCAAACTCTTCCACCTCGTCCGTCCCGACCTGGCGGTGTTCGGGGCCAAGGACGTCCAACAGCTCTTCCTGGTCCGGCGCATGGTCGTCGACCTGAACTTCCCGGTGGAGATCGTGAGTGCGCCCATCCTGCGTGACCACGACGGCCTTGCTTCCTCCAGCCGCAACGTCTACCTGACCCCCGAGGAGCGCGTCGGCGCCCTGAGCCTGTCCCGAGCCCTGCGCGTGGGCGCAGACGCCGCCCTCGACGGGGCCCGGGCCGTCCGCGTGGCTGCCCGTGCCGTCATGGACGCGGCCGCCGAGGCCGATCCCCCCGTCGCACTCGACCACCTGGCCCTGGTGGACCCGGCCACCTTCGACGACGTACCCGACGACCACGAAGGCGAGGCGATCCTGGCGGTCGCCGCACATGTCGGCACCACCAGACTCATCGACAACGTGTTGGTGACCATCCCCTGAGACAACGCACCGGGGCCCGGACCGTGCCCCTTCCCGAACCAGGCACGGAAACTGCGGGAGCCGTTGTCGTCCGACCGGAAGGAGACTTCACCGTGACCACCCACGAGGACCGGAGCCCCTCACCACCACCCGCCCTCAAGGAGGAACTCGACGCGATCACCTTCCCCCTCGCCGGTACTGAACCCGCACCCGAGGCACGCGCGGGGTTCACCCTTCCGTGGACGGCCCCGCACCAGTCCCACGTGGACACCGTCCGCCGCGCGCTGGCGGAGGACCTGACCGCCGGCCCACGTATCGACGTCACGACCGTGGCGACCACCCCCGCGGACCAGCTGAGTACCGCCCAGGTGGTGGCACGCGCCGCAGGTACGGTCAGTGGTCTTCCGCTCGCCGAGCTCACGTTCTGGTTGGTCGCGGACGAGGCACTGCAGGTGGTCCGTTCGGCCGAGGACGGTGACGCAGTCGAGCGTGGTGATGTGCTCATGTCGGTCACGGCCCGTACTCGTGACCTGCTCACCGCGGAACGCACCGCCCTCAACCTGCTCACCCACATGTCCGGGATCGCCACGGCCACACGTACCTGGGTGGATGCGGTCTCGGGTACCGGGGCCCGCATCCGCGACAGCCGTAAGACCCGGCCGGGGCTGCGCGCACTGGACAAGTACGCGGTGCGCTGTGGGGGCGGGGTCAACCACCGCTACTGTCTGAGCGACGCGGGCCTGATCAAGGACAACCACGTGGTTGCCGCCGGCGGTGTCGGGGCCGCGGTCCGGGCGATCCGTGAACGCTTTCCCGAGCTGCCCCTGGAGGTCGAGGTGGACCGGATCGACCAGATCGAGGAGGCGCTGGAGGCAGGCGCCGAGGAGATCCTGTTGGACAACTTCACGGTGGAGCAGCTGCGCGAAGCGGTCGAGCTGGTCGGGGGAAGGGCGTGTCTGGAGTCCTCCGGTGGATTGTCCCTGGAGGACGCCGCAAGTGTGGCCCGTACCGGTGTCGACCACTTGGCGGTGGGTGCGCTCACCCACTCGAGCCCGGCCCTGGATATCGCGGTCGACCTGTTGTGAGCCGTCCGATTGGTGGATGATTTCTTGAAAACACACCACTTCGAACATGGATGAGGGCCTCCAGCATGTTGCTCGCGATCGATGTCGGTAACTCCGAGACGGTCTTCGGTCTCTTCGAAACCGGTGATCTTCTCGAACACTGGAGAGTGGGTACCGACACGCGTCGTACCGCCGACGAGTGGGCCGTTGTCCTGCGTGGGCTCATCGGCACCACAGAGCTGGGTGGCTCCGGCGACATCTCGGGGATCGCGATGTGCTGTTCGGTGCCGTCGGTGCAGTACGAGATGCGGGACATGTTCCGACGTCACTTCGGTGACGTACCGGCGGTGATCGTCGAGCCGGGGGTACGCACAGGTGTACCGATCCGGATGGACAACCCCAAGGAGGTCGGCAGCGACCGGATCATCAACGCACTGGCCGCGGGGCACCTGTACGGCGGTCCGAGCGTGGTGGTCGATTTCGGTACGGCCACCACGTTCGATGCGGTCAGTCCCAAGGGAGAGTACGTGGGTGGTGCGATCGCCCCGGGCATCGACATCTCCGTGGAGGCCCTGTCACAGCGTGGTGCACAGTTGCACATGGTCGAGATCGTCAAGCCTCGTGCGGCCATCGCCAAGAACACCACGGAGGCCCTGCGGTCGGGCATCGTCTTCGGTTTCGCCGGCCAGGTCGACGGGATCGTGGACCGGATGGTCACCGAACTCACCGTCACACCGGATGATGTGACGGTCGTGGCGACCGGAGGTCTGGCACCCACGGTGGTCGAGGAGTGTGAAACGGTCGATGCGTACGAGCCCTGGCTGACCCTCATCGGACTACGCCTGGTCTTCGAACGCAACGTCGGCTGAGCGCGAGGGGCCGTGGGGGCGGGGACGCCGATCCACGGCCCGTTCTGCGTCTTCCCGGGTCGGGGGTAGGATCGAGCGCGTGAACCACGCGCACAATGACTCCTACGACGACTTGCCCGAACAAATGCGGGTCCGGCGCCAGAAGCTGGACCGTCTGCGGGAGGAGGGCATCGACCCCTTCCCGGTGACCTTCCCGCGTGATGCGTCGATCGGCAGCGTGCGTGAGAAACACCAGGGGCTGGAACCGGACACCCGCACCGGCCACCGAGTCGCGATCGCGGGCCGTGTCATGCTCTACCGCACCGGCGGCAAGCTGTGCTTTGCCACGCTGCGTGATGAGACCGGTGACCTGCAGATCATGTTGTCCTTGGACAAGGTCGGTCAGGAGCGCCTGGACGCCTGGAAGGCCGACATCGACCTCGGCGATCACGTGGGGGTCGAGGGCGAGGTCATCACTTCCCGACGCGGCGAGCTGTCGGTCATGGTGGACACCTGGACGTTGACCGCCAAGTGTTTGCGTCCACTCCCGGAGAAGCACAAGGGCCTGACCGACCCCGAGGCGCGGGTACGTCAGCGCTACGTGGATCTGATCGTCAACCCGGATTCCCAGCAGATGGTGCGCAGCCGTTCGGCCGCCATCCGTGCGCTCCGTGAGGGGCTGAACGGCCGCGACTTCATCGAGGTCGAGACACCGATGTTGATGCGAGTGCACGGTGGAGCCACGGCCCGGCCGTTCACGACGCACATCAACGCCTACGACATGGATCTGTATCTTCGGATCGCTCCGGAGCTGTCGCTCAAGCGGCTGGTCGTGGGTGGCTTGGAGAAGGTCTTCGAGATCAACCGGAACTTCCGGAACGAGGGGGCGGACTCCACCCACAACCCCGAGTTCACGATGTTGGAGTTCTACCAGGCCTACGCCGACTACAACGTTGTGGCGGACGTGACTCGCGAACTCATTCAGGAGGCCGTACGCGCCGTGTTCGGTTCGACGGTGATCGAACGCGACGGCCAGAACTTCGACCTGAGTGGTCGGTGGCCGGAGGTGACCTTGTACGGAGCGGTCGCCGAGGCGCTGGGGGCCGAGGTGGACACGAGCACCCCGATCGAGGAGGTTCGCAGGCTCGCCGAGGCCAAGGGTGTCGAGTACGACCACGACTGGGGTCAGGGCAAGCTGGTCGAGCACATCTTCGAAGAGCTCGTGGAACACACGATCATGCAGCCGACCTTCATTCGGGATTACCCGGTCGAGACGAGCCCGCTCACTCGACAACACCGAAAGGATCCGCTGCTCACCGAGAAGTGGGACCTGATCGGTTTCGGCATGGAATTGGGGACCGGGTACTCGGAGCTGGTCGATCCGGTGGAACAGCGCCGTCGCCTGACAGAGCAGTCACTGATGGCAGCGGAAGGTGACCCGGAGGCCATGCAGCTGGACGAGGATTTCTTGAGTGCCTTGGAGTACGGCATGCCGCCGTCCGGTGGTGTGGGGATCGGTGTCGACCGGCTCCTCATGGCATTCACCGACAAGAACATTCGGGAAACCATCCTTTTCCCCCTGGTGAAGCCTTAGAGGTAACGACCACAGAGGGCAGAACGGTCCCGGTGTTCCAAAGAGCACGGCAACCCCACCGCCCCTTGTGAATGTGGTGTTTGTCACCGGCCGGCAGGTCCGCATATCCCTGTGGGTGTCCGGGGAGACGGTGTCCTCGAAGACAGGTCAGTGTTTTCCCCTGAAGTGCGGACTTCGCCCGGCTCCACCTTGGTGAAGGTTGTTTACGCAGGTCAGTGTGGTCGAGGGTGTTTCCCTCGACTCTCTCGTCACTGTTGGGGTTGGCCTGGTCACCCGTGGTAGTTTATCGGGTCTTGACGGTAGGAACTCCGCCACCTAGCGTGCTGGAAGCGGACTTTGGTCCGTTGAGTTTGCCGAAGTGGAAATGAAGCAACGGTGGACGGGTCGGTGAAGCCTTACGTTTTGTCGGCTCGTGCGCGTACTCTTCGACGATGCGGTTCGACCGTCCCGGACCGCAGAGATCGAGAGAGCGCGTTCCGCGTGCCTGAAAGTTTTCCGGCCTTTGTGCCAGAAAGGCCTGTGAAGACAAGAGGCAGTGGTGCACCGGGTGCCCGCTCACCGGAGGAACCGAAAGTGTGGCACCGGCATCCACACAGGTGACGAGTTGTTGTTCCGCACTCACATGGATGAGGGAGGACGGAGTGGAACAGGCCACGCTCGTACGTCGTGCCGTAGAGGGTCAGAGCGCTCTGCAGAACCGAGAACGTCGGGAAAACGTGGTTCCTCTGCAGTCCCGTTCGCGTGAGAACACGCTGAACAGTACGTGCGCCTCGGCCGAGCTGGGACGTGAGGAGATCGAACTGCTCGCCGAGATCGCCACCGGTGTCACCACCGAGGTGGCGGCCAGGCGTTTGGAGCTGAGCGCTCGCACCCTGCGTCGACGCATTCGGAACGTCTGTGACCTGCTCGGTGTGAACACACCCATCGAAGCGGTCGTGTGGGCCGCTCGACGCCAATTGATCTGACTCGACAACGACGCCCGAAGACATCGACGGGCACGCTCACGGGCATACCGACCGGACGCGGATGGGTGGAGACCACCGTGTCCACCGGAAGAAGAGCGCTCCGGTGGAACGAATGGTCCCACACAGGCGTAACCTGGTTCGGTTATGCCCGTTCGTCATGTACAGGTGCGCCGAGCGCGCACGTCCGATGTGGTCCACATTCGCCGACTCGTCGACACCTACAGCGTTGATCGTCGTGTGCTTTCCAAGAGCACCGTCAATCTCTACGAGGACGTCCAGGAGTTCTGGGTCGCAGAGGTCGAGGACGACACCGAGCCCTCTGAAGGCCCTGAGGCGGGCGTGGGCGGGTCGAGAGGTTCAGGAACCGGGTGCCACCACCGTGTGGTCGGCTGTGGGGCTCTCCACGTCCTCTGGGAGGATCTTGCGGAGGTGCGCACGGTGGCGGTGGATCCCTCCATGCGTGGTTTCGGTATCGGGGGCCGGCTCGTGACCGCTCTTCTCGACACGGCGAGGGAACTGGGTGTGCGCCGCGTGTTCTGCCTGACATTCGAGCCCGGATTTTTCGCTGAACACGGCTTTGCCCCGATCCAGGGCACACCCGTCTCCGATCGGGTCTACGAGGAACTCCTCCGTTCCTATGATGAAGGAGTCGCCGAATTTCTCGACTTGGAGCGGGTCAAACCCAACACACTCGGGAACACACGGATGCTTGTACACCTCGAGGGATCGCCCGCACAGCGTTGAGGGTACGAGAGTGTGCTCCGTGCTTAAGTACGACGGATGGTATAGCTGTGGAACTGGAAGGGTAATGTGGGGCTGCGTTCCCCGATGGCGTTCCGCGCCGTCGAAGTCCGGGGCCACAACGCGAAGGGTGCGGCTTTTCCGACTCGGCGCCGCATACTCTTCCTCCGGTGACGATCCGGAGCGTGACCGGACATTGAGTCGTATGGGCTTTGCTCAAGCGTACTCAGTGGCGCCCTGTGCCAAACCAGTGGCAAACGATGTCTATGATGTCGGGTGTGTGATTAGCTCGTTCCCGGTCTCCATCCCCCCATGACCGTCCCGACGCTGAGTCGGGTATTTGCTTCGATAAGTAACAACCAGGAAGGGTGGGCCGACGCGATGGGTGATTTCATCTCCTCAGTGCTCCCCTCTGGACTGATCGACGTATTGTCGGCGCTCATACCGCCGGTGGTTGTCGGAGGTACCTTCTGCTTCTTCGTCATCAAGCTGTTGCGCAAAGAGATGGCGCCGAGGCGGACCGACGGAAGCCTGGCAGGTAAAGACGACACCACCAAAGCTGTGAGTGGCGACAGGGATGTACCCGGCTCGGAAGAGACCGTGACATCGAAGAAGGCGTCGACGGCCCGGGGTGAGGAACCAACTGAACCCGACGACGGTCGTTGAAACGGGCTCGACCGATACGGTCTTCATAGGATGCAAAGCGGCCCCAGTGGCGTGTTTGGGTTCTGTGAAGGCCTCTCTTGAGGCTGTCCGATCCGATACCCGGAGTGGGGTCGGACGATTTCTGGCACGTCGGGAATTGTCTTTCGCCTTCATGCAAGATAGCTTTATATTCAGGTGTGGATACACCGCTCTTCTGAAAGGTTTGATTCCATGGCACAGAAGGTCAAGGTTTACCTGATCGACGACATCGACGGTGGCGATGCCGAGGAGACGATCACGTTCGGAATCGATGGTTCGATGTACGAAATCGACCTCAGCGCGGATAATGCCACCAAGCTTCGTGATGCTCTTGGCCCGTTCGTTCAGGCGGCCCGTAAGGCTCCGACGAAGCCGGCACGTAGCCGGAGGGGCAGCCGGAATGCACCCAGTCGTGAGCGCAGCGCCGAGATTCGTGCATGGGCCAAGGCCGCCGGGAAGCCCGTCAATGAGCGTGGCCGCATCCCCGCTGCGATCGTCGCCGAATACGAGGCCATCAAGGGCTAGGTTTGTCGCCGCCCCGGACCCGTCGAAAATGTTGTCGGTTCTTGATGGAATGGCAGCCCGGCATCGATCGGGAAGCACCGGAACCCGACCATCCCGGGGCTCGTGTTGACGCGGGACCGTGACACGGGGATGTAAAGGGGATAGCTCGGGCAGGGGTGGCTCGAGACAGTCGCGGGAGACTGCTTCGCCGAGTGCGGAGCAGCCGGCACTCTCGAGCACCGTCCGGGGTCGGGGCGGGGCACACCGTTTGTCGGAGGCCGCCCGCCCGCGGCGGAAGATCATGAGTAACGACATGTGTCGGATTCCGGCTTTCCGATGGCCGGCTTCGCTTCGCATCGGCTTGTTCGCTCAGAGCAGATAATTGACTTGTGTGTGCGGCCCGGAGGCTCCCGTGATGGGAGTGACCCTCCGGGCCGTTCGCCTTCGGCGTACAGGGAAATCTGTTGGAGCAATTAGTAGTTGGATGTGGGGTGAACGCCCTATCGTCGGGGAAAGTCTCTGACACGGACGGCCGCGGCCGGCCTTGCAGAGGCGTCCGTCCGGTCGGCGACCCGATCGTCGGTCCGGGCGGGTGCGGCAGTGCTCCCCGGGGCGGTTATCCCTGTGGGGCCGATATGCGGAAGAGTTGGGTCGGAAAGAACCGTCCCTGCCTGACCGCTCTGTAGAGGAGCGACGAGACATGTTCGAGAGGTTTACCGACCGCGCGCGGCGAGTGGTGGTTCTGGCCCAAGAAGAGGCCAGGATGCTCAACCACAACTACATCGGTACGGAGCACATCCTGCTCGGCCTCATCCACGAGGGTGAGGGTGTCGCCGCCAAGGCCCTGGAGAGCCTTGGTATCAGCCTCGAAGCGGTTCGGCAGCAGGTCGAGGAGATCATCGGCCAGGGCCAGCAGGCGCCGTCGGGACACATTCCCTTCACCCCGCGCGCCAAGAAGGTTCTGGAGCTGTCGCTTCGAGAGGCACTCCAGCTCGGCCACAACTACATCGGAACAGAACACATACTTCTTGGTCTGATCCGCGAGGGCGAGGGTGTTGCCGCCCAGGTCCTCGTCAAGCTGGGCGCCGACCTGAACCGAGTGCGCCAGCAGGTCATCCAGTTGCTGCACGGCTACCAGGGCAAGGAACCGCAGGCCACGGCCGGCTCCTCGGAGTCGACGCCGTCCACCTCCCTTGTGCTGGACCAGTTCGGTCGCAACCTGACCCAGGCCGCCCGTGAGAGCAAGCTCGACCCGGTCATCGGCCGGGACAACGAGATCGAGCGCGTCATGCAGGTGCTCTCGCGGCGTACCAAGAACAACCCTGTGCTCATCGGTGAGCCGGGTGTCGGTAAGACCGCCGTGGTCGAGGGTCTTGCTCAGAAGATCGTCAAGGGTGAGATTCCCGAGACGCTCAAGGACAAGCAGCTGTACACCCTGGACCTGGGGGCCCTGGTGGCGGGCAGCCGCTACCGCGGTGACTTCGAGGAGCGCCTGAAGAAGGTGCTCAAGGAGATCCGCACCCGGGGTGACATCATCCTGTTCATCGACGAGCTGCACACGCTGGTCGGCGCAGGAGCGGCCGAAGGTGCAATAGACGCCGCTTCCATCCTGAAGCCCATGTTGGCCCGGGGTGAGCTGCAGACCATCGGTGCGACCACGTTGGACGAGTACCGCAAGTACCTGGAGAAGGACGCCGCGCTCGAGCGCCGCTTCCAGCCCATCCAGGTCGACGAGCCCTCCATCACGCACAGCATCGAGATCCTCAAGGGGCTGCGGGATCGCTACGAGGCCCACCACCGGGTCTCCATCACCGATGAGGCACTGGTGGCCGCCGCGCAGATGGCCGATCGCTACATCAGTGACCGGTACCTGCCGGACAAGGCCATCGACCTGATCGACGAGGCCGGTTCGCGGATGCGTATCCGTCGGATGACCGCTCCGCCGGACCTGCGCGAGTTCGACGACAAGGTCGCCGAAGTACGGCGCGACAAGGAGTCGGCGATCGACGCACAGGACTTCGAGAAGGCCGCCTCACTGCGTGATGACGAGAAGCAGCTGCTCAACAGGAAGGCGCAGCGGGAGAAGGAGTGGAAGGCCGGTGACATGGACGTGGTCGCCGAGGTCGACGAGGAACTCGTCGCCGAGGTCCTGGCCGCATCCACCGGTATCCCGGTCTTCAAGCTCACCGAGGAGGAGAGCTCCCGGCTGCTGCGCATGGAGGACGAGCTACACAAGCGGGTCATCGGCCAGAAGGACGCCATCAAGGCGCTTTCTCAGGCGATCCGCCGTACCCGCGCCGGGTTGAAGGACCCCAAGCGGCCGGGTGGTTCGTTCATCTTCGCCGGTCCGTCCGGTGTCGGTAAGACCGAGCTGTCCAAGACCTTGGCCGAGTTCCTGTTCGGGGACGAGGAAACGCTGATCCAGCTCGACATGTCCGAGTTCATGGAGAAGCACACGGTCTCGCGACTGTTCGGTTCCCCGCCCGGTTACGTCGGTTACGAGGAGGGCGGCCAGCTCACCGAGAAGGTCCGCCGCAAGCCGTTCTCCGTGGTGCTGTTCGACGAGATCGAAAAGGCACACACCGACATCTTCAACTCGCTGTTGCAGGTGTTGGAGGAAGGTCGCCTCACCGATGCCCAGGGTCGCAACGTCGACTTCAAGAACACGGTCATCATCATGACCACCAACCTGGGTACGCGAGACATCTCCAAGGGTGTGGCGATGGGCTTTGCCAAGGAGGACGACGCCCAGACCAACTACGAGCGGATGAAGGCCAAGGTCAACGAGGAACTCAAGAACAACTTCCGTCCGGAGTTCCTCAACCGTGTGGACGACGTCATCGTCTTCCACCAGTTGACCGAGACGGAGATCTTCCAGATCGTCGACCTGATGATCGCTTCGCTCGAGATCCGGCTCAAGGAGCGGGACATGGGCATCGAGTTGCGGCCCAAGGCGAAGAAGATCCTGGCCGAGCGTGGGTTCGACCCGGTCCTGGGTGCGCGGCCGCTGCGCCGCACGATCCAGCGGGACGTGGAGGACCAGCTGTCGGAGAAGATCCTGTTCGGTGATCTCAAACCCGGGCAGATCGTGGTGATCGACGCCGAGGGGGAGGGTACCGACTCCACCTTCACCTTCAAGGGCGTGCCGAAGCCCACCGATGTTCCGGACACACCGAAGGTCGAGGAATCGGCAGCAACCAAGAGCGAGTAAGGATGTGGACCGGGTTTTCCCGGTCGATCCGCGGGGGCGCCCCATCGGGGCGCCCCCGTTCTTCGTGTGGTGGCAAAGACGTGGGCCTGCTCAGGCAGGAAGGGCGTATCTGCCGTCGTCCAAGGGGTCGACGAGTCCGTCCTCGACCAGGGTGTCCAGAGCGCGTTCACGTTGGATGTGGTCGTCCCAGACCACGTCCAGGGAGGACTTGGGGACCGGGTGCTCGGAGTCGCGCAGGACGGCGAGCAGGCGGCCGCGTACTTGTCGGTCGGTTCCCGCATACGTCTGTGCACGGCGGGGTGGGCCGTCGTAGGCGGGTTTGCCCGCAAGTTTCCAGGCACACTGGTTCGCGATCGGACATTGGGCGCAGGAGGGGTTGCGAGCGGTGCACACGAGTGCGCCCAGTTCCATCACGGCCACACCCCAGCGGGCCGCCACGGAAGGGACCGGTGGGAGCAAGGACTCGGCCAGTGCTGTCTCCGCAGCGGTCTGGGTTTTCGGCGGGTACTCGATCCCGGTTTCGGTCCGGGCCAGTACGCGGCGAACATTGGTGTCCACGATCGCGTGTCGCTGACCGAAAGCGAAACTGGCCACTGCTGCCGCGGTGTAGGCACCGACCCCGGGCAGGGACAGCAGGGTCGCGTGGTCCTCCGGAACCTTGCCACCGTGCTCCTCGGTGATGGCCACGGCACAGGCGTGCAGACGCAGCGCGCGGCGCGGATAACCGAGTCGGCCCCACATACGTACGGCCTCGCCCGAGGGCTCCGAGGCCAGGTCGGCGGGGGTGGGCCACCGCTTCGTCCACTCCTGCCACACAGGAAGGACCCGGGCGACCGGGGTCTGCTGGAGCATGATCTCACTGACGAGGATCGACCACGGACAGGCGTCGAGGGAGCGCCAGGGAAGATCGCGAGCATGGGTTTCGTACCATGCGAGAATCGCTGTGCTGTAAGGGTTGTCGCTCATCTTTTTCGGGATTTCGGCGGGTTGAGTATGTGAGAGACACGCGAAACCGCAATACTACGGGCCATGGCGTCAAGTACCGGACAACCAGGAGCTGTCAGCCCCCAGACCTATTGGAAGCGGCGTGCTCTCGTGCTCGCGGGTTTCCTGCTACTGGTCGCGATCATCGCACAGTCCTTCAACTTCATCGGCGGGGAGGAGAACGGCGAACCGGTACGAGGTGATGCCGGGGCCGAGGAACCCACCCCCACCCCCAGTACGACACCGGAGGAGCCCACCGAAGCCGCGTCGGAGGAACCGGAGGAGGACGACGAGAGCGACGAACCGTCCGAGGAACCCTCTGACAGCGGGGAGGGTGGCGATGGTGCTTCCGGCGGTGGTGACTCGGCCGACTTCCCCACGCCCGAGCGACCGGAGGATGCCTGCCATCCGGACGACGTCAGGGTCACTCTGGACTTCGAGGAGAAGAAGGGCGAGGAGCAGATCTACCCGGCCGGTGTGGACCCCTCCTTCGAGATCGTGGTCGTACAGAGCGGTGATCAGGACTGCACCGTGGATGTCGGGCCGGAGGCGATGGAGTTGCGGATCACCTCGGGGGACGACACGTGGTTCTCCACCGCACACTGCCAGGAGGGAAACACTCAGGAAAAACGTCAGCTGGAGTGGAACGGCCACCACCGCTACATCGTGACCTGGGACCGGGGACGTACCTTCGACGACTGCCGAGACACCGACCAGGTGGCCGGGCAAGGAACCTATTACGTGGAGCTGCACGGTGACTACGCCGATGATGTCGACAAGAGGCGCTTCCTGTTGAACGGCTGACCTCACCGTCCCTCCTCGAAGGAACCGGCCGATTCCCCCAATATGCAGCACCAAGGGTCAGTGTTTGGTTACCATTCGTGTTGATCTTTGAATTCGCCTACACGGGGGTCCTTGTGCAGCGCACACGTGTTGTCACCTTTCTCGCCTGCATCGCAGCGACTGCTTGCGCCGGCTCACTGGCCGCACCCGCGTCCGCGGACCGCACCGACAGCCAGTACGTGCTCTCGGTGCGTCACACGGACGCGGGCGAGTACCGGCAGGTCAGTTTGGACTGTGACTCGGCCGGTGGCACCCATCCACGGGCGGAGGACGCCTGCGCGATGATCGAGGAAGCAGGGTCGATCGAGGAGATTCCGGCGGAGCACGGCATGTGCACGATGGAATACAGCCCGGTCTCGGTGGACGTACTGGGTGCGGAGGAGTACGACGAGACCTTCGGCAACTCCTGCAGGCTCAAGCTCGCCAAGGGTGCCGTCTTCGACTTCTGAGGGGTTCTGCCGGACCGCGTGCGGTCCCGAGAGTGTGCGGAGACCTTCCGACTGCTCCGGGCCGCCTTCAGTCCCTGCCCTGGGCACGCCGTGTGGACACGTGCACCAGGGCCTCGCTCAGTTCCTCCACCTCGTGGGTACGGATCCCTGGGACGGGGTCACCGAAGGGCTTGGGCACGACCGCCTGGGTGAACCCCAAACGCTGCGCCTCGGTGACCCGGCGGCGAATCCCCGTCACCGTGCGCACGTCGCCGGCCAGCCCGACCTCACCGATCGCGACGAGTCCCACCGGAAGTGCCACATCGTTGTGGGAGCTGCCCACGGCGATCGCCAGAGCCAGATCCGTGGCGGGCTCGTTCAGGCGAACCCCACCCACGGTGGAGGCGTACACGTCCATGTTGGCCAACCTCATGCGATTGCGCTTCTCCAACACCGCCAGGATCATGTTCACCCGCGAGGTGTCCAGCCCGGAGGTCGCCCGGCGCGGTGCGGGCAGTGGTGTGGGGGCCACCAGGGCCTGGACCTCGGTGATGAGGGGGCGTCGCCCCTCCAGCGTGACGCTGATGCATGTGCCCGGTACCGGATCGGTGCGTCCGGTCAGGAACAGTCCGCTGGGGTCGGGCAGCCCCATGAGGCCGAACTCGGTGAGCTCGAAGCAGCCGATCTCGTCCGTGGGTCCGTAGCGATTCTTCACCGCGCGCAGCAGACGCAACTGGGAGTGACGTTCACCCTCGAAGTGCAGGACCACGTCCACCAGGTGTTCCAGCAGACGCGGACCGGCGATGGACCCGTCCTTGGTGACGTGTCCGACGAGTACGGTCGCGATACCGCGCTCCTTGGCGATCTGGATGAGCGCGCCGGCGACCTGGCGGATCTGGGTGACACCGCCGGGTACCCCCGCGACGTCGGGGGAGGCCATCGTTTGGACGGAGTCCACCACGAGAAACTGAGGGGCGACTGCGTCGACGTGGCTGACCAGAGAGGCGATCGAGGTCTCGGCCGCCAGGTAGAGGGTGTCGGCGAGTGCGCCGAGCCGCTCTGCCCGCAACCGCACCTGGCCCGTGGATTCCTCGCCGGTGACGTAGAGGACGGGACCCGAGGAGGCGCGCATGGCGGCGACCTCCAGCAGAAGGGTGGATTTGCCGACGCCGGGCTCACCGGCGAGCAGGACCACGCCTCCGGGGACCGCACCGCCGCCGAGAACCCGGTCGAGTTCGTCGATGCCGGTGGGGACGGCCTCGGCGGTCTCCACGCTGATCTCGGTGATGGGGCGGGCACGAGAACTCACGGGGGCGGGGGCCACCGAAGTGGGTGCGGGGGACCCGGCTTCGTCAACGGTGCCCCATGCCTGACACTCGCCGCAGCGGCCGACCCACTTCAGGGTGGACCATCCGCACTCGGTGCACCGGAACGTCGTCTTCGCAGCTTTGGCCATGGTCATCACGCTATCGGGCCTCGGTGACACGCCGAGGACGGTCGGTTGCCTCCACCACGGGCCACATGAAAGTTACCTACGAGTTACTCCCGCTCGTAGGTAAATCATGTTAGAGACTTCACAGAGCTCTACTCGCTCCGATCACCCCGCTCGTCGAGAGGAGAGTCGAGTGCCCCGCACCGACGACACGCCTGCGCGTAACTTTCATCCCCCTGCCGGACGTCCACGCCGTTCGGTGGCGCGTGCGATCGTCCCCACGGTCGCTGTTCTCTGTTTGTCCCTGATCGGCTCCCCTGCCGCGGCCGAAGAGGTCGAGGAGGCCGCGTTCGAGCAGTACGTGGCCCTTGGTGACTCGTTCACCGCGGGACCCTTCGTCACGGAGGAGGCCAACGCCCAGATGCCACTGCTCGGGTGTTTGCAGTCTTCGGCCAATTACCCGAAGTTCCTCGCCGAGGAACTGGGTGTGGGTGAACTGATCGACGTCAGTTGCTCGGGGGCCGTCATGTCCCACTTCTACGAGGCCCAGTTCGACGACCAGCCTCCCCAGCTCGACGCTCTGACCGAGGACACGGATCTGGTCACGGTCGGGATCGCGGGCAACGACTTCGGTTTCGCCGATCTGCTGATCGATTGTGCCAAGCGGAGCATCACGAACCCGGTCGGCAGTCCGTGCGCCGATCACCACGGTGACGAGCTCGACGAGCGTATCGAGGGATTGCGGGACGAGGTGTCGACGGTCTACGCCGACATCGCAGATCGCAGCCCGAACGCCACGGTCCTGAGCGTGGGTTACCTCCAGATTCTTCCGGAAAGTGGCGGGTGCTGGCCCGGGGTTCCCATTTCTCGGGGTGACGTGCCTTTCCTGGACGAGGCACAGATCGCGCTGAACGAGATGCTCCGTGAGGAGTCGTCGGCACAGGGCGCCGCGTTCGTGGACGTCTTCGAACGCGGGCACGATGCTTGTCAGGCTGCCGACACCCGGTGGGTGGAGGGTGTGATCCCGGACAACGAGGCCGCTCCGGTTCACCCGAACCGTGCCGGGATGGAGGCCACGGCCGCTTTCGTCCGTGACGAGCTCGGAGTGCCTGCTCCCTGACGTCCGGACACGTGCCGCAGCATGGTGTGACCGCGCTTCCCAGGCGCGGTCACACGCGTTTCTGGGCGGTCGTTCCGCACGAAAAGACCAAAGAGCCTTTACGGAACTTGAGCACGTATTTGGCTACTGAGAGTGACATCTCACCTCCTCTGTGTGACCAATGGAAGGGCGCCTCGAACCAGAGACCCATGTCACAGCGGCGTGGGCGTGGCGTGGACACAAGGAGGAACATCCGTATGTTGCTGCCGCGACACCATGAGCAAACCCGGGTCTGTCGTCCTGCGGGGCCGGGACGGCAGACCTTGTCAGGCCGACTCGGCACGGCCACGGCCCGAACACTCATTGCCGCTGTGTGCACTTCGGCGGCCCTCACCGCCGGTGCTGCGCCGGCCCTCGCCCAGCCCGCGCAGGAATCCACCACGCAGGGATCCCAGGAGCGGGTCCACCAGACATTGGCCTCTTCGGCCGTGGAGGAGGCGATCAGTGCCGCTCAGTCCCAGACCGGCACACCTTACGCCTGGGGCGGGAACGGCCCCAACAGTTTCGACTGCTCCGGACTCGTCCAGTGGGCCTTCGAGCAAGCCGACGTGAGCCTGCCGCGAGTGACCCACGACCAGGTCGACCAAGGAACCAGAATCTCCTACGAGAACGCCCAGCGAGGAGACCTCCTCTACTGGACCGACGGGGGCGGATATGCCTACCACGTCGCCATCTACCTCGGCGAAGACCGCATGATCGATGCTCCGCACACCGGAAGCACCGTCGGTGAACGGAACGTGACCAAACAGAACCTCGCCGGAGCCGTGCGGCTGTGAGCCCGGTTCCCCACACCACGAACTTTTGACGACAGGCCCGGTGCGCACGGGCCCGACAACGGCGTCGGGCGCGCGCCGGGCCCCTCACGCAAGGCCGTACACCCCACCGGTATGAGCACATTCCACCTTCGAACACATAGTCTTGGTGACGTGAGCCCTATCCAGGTCCCAGACGCGCCCGTCGTCCTGTCGTCGGCGTCGGTCTACCCGGAAAAGACCCCGGTCGCCTTCGAGATCGCAGCGAAGCTGGGGTACGACGGGGTGGAGGTTCTTGTCTCCTCCGACCCGACCAGCCAGGACATCGACCTGCTGCGGCGCCTCTCGGATTACCACCAGATTCCCGTCACCGCCGTGCACTCGCCCTGCCTTGTCCTCACACAACGGGTGTGGGGCAAGGAACCCTGGGGCAAGCTCGTCCGCTCCCAGGAGATGGCCGAGGCCCTGGGTGCCAAGACGATCGTGGTACACCCGGCTTTCCGCTGGCAACGTGAATACGCCCGCGACTTCGAACGCGGCATCGCCCGCATGCAGGAAGAAACCGACGTCGTCTTCGCCGTGGAGAACATGTACCCGGTGCGGGTACGTGACCGGGAGGTCGTGCCCTACGCGCCCAGCTGGAACCCCCTCGACCGGGACTACTCCGACGTCACCCTCGACCTCTCGCACACCGCCATGTCCGGCTCCGACGCCATGGACATGGCCCAACGTCTGGGTGATCGCCTCTCCCATGTCCATGTGGCCGATGGTTTCGGGGGTCAGAACCTGGACGAACACCTCATCCCCGGACGTGGTCGACAGCCCGTCGCCGAACTGCTGGAATACCTGGCCGGCAAGGGCTACGAGGGACAGCTGGTGCTGGAGGTCAGTACTCGTAAGGCCCCGGACCGACAAGCACGCATGCGTGAGTTGGCCGAGGCCCTTGCCTTCACCCGACTGCATTTCGCACCTTCCCCCGAAGGAACGGTGGACAATTCGGGGAGCATGCGTGAACGCATCGCCCTGCTGCGTCGTAGGAGCACCACACCACAGCGGCTGTTCTCCGTCGATCGCAAGGGCAAGATCGATGGAGGGGACGACCCCGACGGTCCCACGGGCTGAGACAGCGTGTCCGTTCCAGGGAGATCGGGAGACTAACGTGGCAGGTGACCGCAGAGAGGACCTTCCACATGATCGCGATCATCGGCGCAGGAAAGATGGGCGAGGCACTGCTCGCCGGGCTGCTGGCCAAGGGCCACGCACCGCAGGTCGTCCTTGTCGCGGAACCGCGCGTGGAACACGCCGAGGAACTGCGTGACCGATACGGGATCGAGGTCGTGCTTGCGGAGGAGGCGGCCAAACGTGCCAACACCCTGCTGCTGGCCCTCAAACCCCAGGACCTTCCGGATCTGCTCACCGACATCGGTCACCATGTGGACCCGGAAACCCTGGTCATCTCGGTGGCGGCAGGATTGACCACCGGGGCTCTGGAGGAGCGGGTTCCGCGGCGCACACCGGTGGTGCGGGCGATGCCGAACACGCCGGCACTCATGGGCAAAGGCATGACCGCCGTGGCCGCCGGCCGATACGCCGCACCGGCCCACCTGGACCGTGCCGAGGAACTCCTCGGAGCGGTCGGCGAGGTGTTGCGTATCGACGAGCGGCACATGGACACCGTCACCGCGATCTCGGGCAGCGGACCGGCCTACTTCTACTACATCGCCGAGACGATGATCGAGGCCGGTGTGGCCATGGGTATGCCGCGTGCCACCGCGCAAAAACTCGTCGGTCAGACCATGAACGGGGCGGCCACGATGCTGGACGGCACCGGAGAACACCCGGTCGTGTTGAGGGAGAACGTGACATCACCGGGTGGGACGACCGCCGCAGCGCTACGTGAATTGGAACGACACGGGGTGCGTACCGCCTTCACCGACGCCATCGAGGCGGCCCGGGATCGTAGCCGCGCGCTCTCGGAGGGCTGAGCCGGTTCGTGAGCGGTCCCGGAGGGCACCGGCAGATATCGGTTGCTTC
>DXDP01000389.1 GCA_019115445.1 Candidatus Nocardiopsis merdipullorum | reverse complement strand
TGGAGTGCGGCACCAGCCACGACCCGTCCTTGGGGTCACCGTTCTTGGCCGCCTCGTACAGGGTTTCCTCGGCGATGCGGCCGGTGTAGGACATCAGCCCCTCGTACACCGCGCCCAGCTGGTTGATGCCGAGCTGCGCGTAGGAGATGAACCCGCCGCGCCCCTTCTTGCTGCCCTGGGAGAGCATGAGCTTACGCAGCACCTGGTGCAGGGCCACATTGCGCAGGCGGGTGTCGAGCCGGGGCAACTCCGGCTCGTCGGGGTCGTCGTCGGGGTGGACCAGGCCGGTGCCGATCAGGCTGGTACGCACCGGGTCGAACAGGTCGGCCTTGAGCGGCTCGAAGCGCAACCCCTCCCCTTCCGACAGGGCGGTGGCCTCCTCTTCGCTCAGCTGGTGACCGCGCGGGTTGTGCCCTTCGTTGACCATACGGAACAGCAGGTCCAGTGACTCGTACAGGTGGGTACTGTCGCGTGCCTCCTCGCCCTGGAGGTCGGCAACGACCAGGTCGCCCAGGCGGGCCATGCTGTAGCCGCGCAGGTAGGCCTCGTCCTTGGCGGGCACCACGCCCAGTTCGGGGCGGGCCTCGGCGTAGAGCAGGAACAGGATCCGGTACAGGTAGCGCAGCGACTGGCGGGCGAGTTCGTCGGCGAAGGAACGCCCGGTGCCGGTGTCCACGTCGTGCGGGCTCACCCCGGCCTGACGCAGTCGGTCCAGGACCTCGTTGGCGATGATCTCCACCGAGTCCTGGAGACCTTGGCGCAGTTCCTTGGACACGCCCACGGCGTGCTGGTGGGAGGAGTCCACCAGCTCGGACAGGGCGTCGCCGCTGCCGTCCTCGGAGGGCAGCAGCGCCTCGGCACCCAGCAGGGCGGCGATGGTACCGAGTTCGTTGGTGTCGTTGTTGCTGAGGGCGGCGTCCAGGCTCACACCCAGGTAGCGGCCCTCGCCCCACACGGTCCGGTCGGCGAGAACGACCACGCCACCGACCAGGACCAGGATGTAGCGCAGTCCCTCGTCGCGGGCGAAGAGCCAGGAGACCAATGTGGTGCCCTGCTCGATACGTTCGCGTCCGGTGCTGCCGAGTAGGACCGGGTCCAAGAGCCGGCCCGCCCCGTGGGAGTCCATGGCGGCGTCCACGTCGGGTGCCCAGTCGCATTCGATGGCGGCGACGGTGGGATCGTGCAGAGCCAGACGGACACCGACGGTGTCGTCACCGTGCTCGAAGTGCGCGGTGTGGGGTTCGGTCTTGGGCTCGTATCCCAGGGCAATCAGGATCGCCTGGTGCAGCCCGTGCAGGCGTTCGGTGTGCTCGGCGATCCGGGCATCGGTGACCGAGTCGGGGTTCTCACGCAGGCGTTCGACGTGTTCGGCCAGGGCGGGTCGTTCGTCGAAGTAGCGGGTGCGCAGGCGGCGCAGCTTCTCTCGAGGGGTGACGGGGCGGCGGCGACGTTCGTCGTCGGTGGCGTGTTCGTCGGTCTTGGCGGTGCTGACGCGTTGGGTCTCGGCGGCCTCACGCGCGGCCCAGTCCTTGAAAGCACCCTTCTTGAGGGTCTTGGGCAGGACCTCGGCCAGGTAGTGGTCGGAGAAGTACTCGCCACGGTTGATCACGGAGTCGTAGCTCATCAGTTCGCACCCTTCACCACGGCCAGGACGCGCAGGAGGGGTTCTCCGGCGGTCCGCATCTTCTCCAGCAGGCGCCGCTGTTCGGCGGCGGTGTCGCGCACCTGCTGACGTTTGTCCTGCTTGCTGTGCGCTCTGTTCTCCAGGCCTTGGAGGGCCAGCTGCTCCCATTCCTCGACCCGGCGTTGGGGTTCGGCCAGGTCGGCCTCGATCCGGGCCTCGTACTCCTGGCGGCGCAGCCTGAGGTGTTCGTCGGCCGCGCGAACCGCGTCGGGCACCAGGGCCTGGAGGACGCCGAGGTCACCGCCCTGACCGGTGTTGACCATGTCGGGGCCCACCCCGGCGCGTTCGAGCACTTCGAACATGTCCTCCACGCGGGGCTCGTTCGGCAGTCCGGAGATGGCCATCCACTCCACGACCGTGGGTTGTCCCAAGGCGTTGGAGTAGGTGCCCTGGACCAGGAAGACCGGCTCGTCCACCCGCCCGACCAGGACGTGGGCGCGCCCGCGCGGGGTGCGTACCTGCACCTTGTCGACCAGCCACTCCACCATGGGGTGCAGGTCGGTGACGTATCCGGTGTCGGGCCAGGTGGTCTTGGTGGAACGGGCCTGGTCCAGCCGGTTCTGGGCGTGTTCGCGGTCGAAGGTGACCTTGAGCCGTTCCATGACCTTGTGGTCCTTGAGGTAGCCGGCGGGCAGGGCCTTGAGACGCTGCTTGAGGTCCTCGGGTGGGGTGAAGGCGAGGAGTTTGTCGTCCTGGCTCAGGTCCAGGTCGTCCCCGACGGTGTCCAGGGCGGCGCGTACGAACTGTTCGGTGTCGTCGAACAGGCCGGGGGTGGGCGCGGTCTCGGGTGGGGCGGTGCCGTCGTCCACGCCGAAGTCGCCGAAGAACGCGTCGGGATCCCAGGGGTCGTCCTCGACCTGGGTGCGGGAAGCTTCGAGGGACTCCTCGACCGTGCGGCCCTCCAACAGGTCCAGGATGAGGCGGTCCTCTTCCTTCTTGGCGCTGTACAGGCCGGTCTCGGCCTCGGCGGTGCCCAGGCTCCGGTGTGCCTCGGCCTCCTTGTCCAGAAGCTTCTCGGCGACGGTGGTGTCGTCCTTGGCACCGTCGACGGCGGAGGTGAGGATGAGCGCCCGGAACTGGGGTTCGTGCTCCTGGCCGTAGCGGTCGATGCGGCCGTTGCGTTGTTCGATGCGGATCAACGACCACGGCAGGTCGTAGTGCACGATGTGGTGGCACTGGCGGTGCAGGTTGACGCCCTCGGAGGCGACGTCGCCGGTGACCAGGACACGGACCTTGCTGTCGGTGAGGGCGAAGTCGGCGATGACCCGTTGTTGTTCGGTGTCGGACATGCCGCCGTGCATGAGGGCGACCTGGTCGGCCTTCAGGCCCAGGGCCTTGGGGAGTTCGTCGTGCAGCCAGGTGAGGGTGGGCACCGATTCGGAGAAGACGACGGCGCGGGTAGGGCTCTTACGATCCACCCCGATCTCCTTGAGTTGGGTGATCAGGCCCTGGAACTTGGCGGAAGAGGAGGTGTCGATCTTGTCCGCGCGGTGCTTGAGTTCGACCAGGGCGGCGTGTTCGCGTTCCAGTGCCTGGTCGTGGGCGGGGTCGGTGCCCGGGGTGGTGGCGCGCTTGCGTTCCAGGGTCTTGATCCGGTTGTCGGCGGTGGTGGCCAGGGCCCGGTGGGAGGACAGGAACGCTTTGAGCAAGGTGTAGGGGAAGAGACGGTTGTTTCTCCCGACCACGGGCCCGCCCTCACGGGCGTCGCCGGCCAACCACACCTGGGTGAGTTCGGTGAAGACATCCTCCTCGGCGGGGCCGGCGACGACCCGGACGGGGGTGGAGGGGCCGCGGTCGGGCCACTTGTCGCCCATGTCCGCGCGGACCTCGGGGTGGATCTTGGTGCGGCGGATGTAGAGGTGCGCGATCTGTTCGGCCGTGTACTCGGTGGGGTCGGCGATCGCGGCCGGGTCGAGGAGGTTGATGAGCTGGGCGAAGGACGCGGAGTCGCCGTTGTGCGGGGTGGCCGAGGCCAACAGCATGGCGTCGGTGTGCTGGGCCAGGACGCGGGCGAGTTTGTTGCGCAGGTTGTTCTCGTTGATGAGGTTGTGCGACTCGTCGATGACCACGGCGTCCCAGTGCATGTTGCGCAGGTGCTGGCCGTACTTGCCTTGGTTCTTGAGGGTGTCGATGGAGATGATGGCGCGCTTGAAGAACAGGAAGGGGTTGCGTCCGGCGGGGATGTCGCGCTGGATGCGTTCCAGGCCCACCGAGTCCAGGCGCACCAAGGGAATGGCGAAACGGGTCCACAATTCCTGCTGGAACTGTTCGAGGACCTGTTGGGGGGTGACGACGAGGATGCGTTCGCCCCGGCCCCGGCGGATGAGTTCGGCGAGGATGAGGCCGATCTCCAGGGTCTTGCCCAGGCCCACCACGTCGGCGATCAACACGCGCGGGCGCAGGGCCTTGAGGGCGAGTTCGGCGGGGCGCTGCTGGTAGACCTTGTCGTCGAGCAGGAACCCGCCGGTGGTGGCCAGGCGACGCTCGGACTGGGGCAGCGGGGTGCGGCGCAGCACCGATTCGAGGTAGAGGCGGGACTCGGCATACCCGGAGGAGGGGTCGTGAACCAGGGTGGTCTCCTCCGGGCGCAGGGGTTCGATGCTCTCGATACCGGTGAAGAAGAGCGCTTCCTCACCACGCACGAACTCCGAGACGCCGACGGCGCGCAGCAGGTGACCGTCGTTGTCGGTGGGGGTGCTGGTGCGCACCATCCACTCGGCGTCCCGGACCACGACCCGGGCACCGGGGGCGAAGTGCCCGCCGGCGGGGCGGGGTTGGGGTTCGCTCTGCTCCTCGTGCTCGGTCCGGTCCTGGGGCTGGGCCCGATCCTCGATTTCGGCCACTGAACGGCCCTCGCTCTCCGCCATCGCTTCTTCCAACCGTCACACGCGTGACGGAGGACCACCGTTGACACCTCGGGGACTCGAAGTGGTGTCGACCGGGGTCCGGTGGTGTTGTCGTGCTGTGTCCTGAGGTGAGGGCCCGCCCTGGAAGCGGGGTGTGGGCCGGGCCTCGGGTTCGTGCCGTGGGTACACCGTGGGACGCACCGGCCGGAGCCGGTCCCCCACGGCAGAGAGGTCAGGCCGCCATGATCGGTCGCGCGTACTCCTCACGCAACCGTTCGGCCACCACCTCGGCCCTTTGCGGCACCGTCTCGTGCAGAGTGGTCTCCCGCCGGGTGGTGCGCGCCCGGGTCCTGGGGGTGACGGGCACGCTGTCGGGGACCTCGGTGCCGGGCACGTGGGTGCGTTCGGCCACCAGTTCGCGGGCCGCGCCAGGGGTCAGGTCCAAGGCGGCCAGGAGTTCCAGCAGGCGCGCACGGACACCGGTCAGGGCGGGCCGGTCGTCGGGGTCGACGGACAGCAGGGCCCGCAACAGCGGCAGGAGGGTTTCGGGGGCACCGTCCAGGTCCGGGTCGACCTCGGGGTCGAGGATCCTTCCCCGCACCGCGAAGGCCGTGGGCCCGGTGTAGGGGTAGCGACCGGTGAGGGCGTGGGCCATGACCGCTCACAGGGCGTAGGTGTCGGCGGCCCGGGTCACCGTGTCGGCGGCGCCGAACTGTTCGGGGGCCATGCACAGGGCGGTGCCCATGTGGGCACCGACCACGGTGAGGTCACCACCGGCTTCACCGATGGCCACGAGCCCGAAGTCGACCACCTTGGGCCCGGTGGGGCCCAGCATGACGTTGGCGGGTTTGAGGTCGCGGTGCAGCAAACCTGCTTGGTGGATGGCTTCGAGGGCGTCGGTGAGCAGGAGGAACAGGCCGGTCCCGGTGACCTCTTCCAGAGCTCCGTCGCGTTTGACGTATTCGGACAGGTCCAAGCCGGGGACGTACTCCATGGCCAGCCAGGGGCGGTCGGCGTCGGGTTCGCTGGAGCCCATGAAGGCCGCGGTACCGGGGCTGTGGACCATGCCCAGGGCTGAGGCCTCGCGGTGGAAGCGTTCGCGCATCTCACTCTGGGCGACGTGGTCACCGAGCATGGTCTTGACGGCGGCGTGGTCCCCCTCGGGGGTCATGCCGAGATAGACCTGCCCCATACCTCCCTTACCGAGTCTGCCCAGGAGGGTGATGTCTCCCAAGGTCGGGGGGTCTTCGTCGCGGAGGGATTGCACTCGGGTACTCACCTTTAGCGCCGTGGGCCGGGGGGATCAGGGGCGGGAACGGCCCGCGTGACTCAGGGTATCCCCGTGGGCAAGGTGGGTTTCGACGCATGGAGGACTTTGGGTCTTTGGTCCCCGATCGGGCCCATTCCATCCTCTCCGCCGTCCTTTTCGGTACGGGGTCGGTGTGGACTTCGGAAAAAGGCCCCGTGCACGGAGACCAGGGGAAAGGCGGTTCGAGGTCACCCAAGTCGTTCGCCATCAGGGAGAAGGCCTACATTGCCTTACGCATCCGTTGACGAGCGGAACCGACCGGCTCGTCGAACCGAGTCCCCCGGAACATCAGCTCCAGAAGACGTCTCCCGACCAGGTCACCGAGTAGCCTGCGGGCCATGCGTCTGCTGATCATCTCCGACACCCACCTACCGCGATGTGCCCGCGACCTTCCGGACCAGGTGTGGGAGGAGGTCGACCGCGCGGACGTAGTCATCCACGCTGGGGACTGGTGCGATCTCGACTCGCTGCTTTCCCTCCAAGCACGGGCCGAGCGGCTCATCGGCGTGTACGGCAACAACGACGGGCCCGAGCTGCGCGATCGGCTGCCCGAGGTGGCGTGTGAGGACCTGGCCGGCGTGCGCTTCGCGGTCGTTCACGAGACAGGGCCGGCCAAGGGGCGTGAGAGGCGGTGCGCGAAGCGTTTCCCCAACGTGGACGTGCTGGTCTTCGGGCACTCGCACATCCCTTGGGACACCCGCGCCGAGACCGGGCTGCGGTTGCTCAACCCGGGTTCGCCCACCGACCGCCGCAGGCAGCCCCACCACACCTACATGACGGCCCAGATCGAGGACGGCCGACTCGATGTGCGGCTGCACCGCGTCGAGAGCGGGCACTGATTCTGGCTCGGACCCATCGGTCCACCCACCCGTCCTTCCCTCTGGAAGCGCCCACCCCTGTGCCAGGGTGACGTGTCGTTCCCCTCCTGCTCCGGTCAAGCCGATCCACACAGAGGTTGCTCCTGATGACACCCTGGTTCAGGGTGCGGACGGAGATGGGCGGCTTCCAGAGCAGGATGACGAGGCGCCCCGGGACATCCACAGACCGGGTGACGCGTGGTGGCACCGCCCGGCCCGATCCTGGTCTTCTCGATATCGGGGGTTTCTCCGGCTTCGTGCTGCCCTGGCGAAGGACAGACCCGGCTCTTCAAAGTGCGGCGAATCGAATCAGAACGGCACCGGGTTCAAATAACGCTCATGGGCCGAGCCACCACGGACTTCACCCGTGGACGGTCCGCGCGAGGCGTGCGTCGATCTTCTCGACCAAGTCCTTGAAGTCCCGGTAACAGGTCTGCACGAAGGTCTGTGTACTTCCAAGGGCACCGTCAGCGGCCTTGAGGTCGAACATGGGCTTGCGAGCGTCGTGGGCCAGCGGCATGAGGCTGCGGTAGTTGCGAATGGTCGCGATCTCGTGCTCAGTGCTCCCCGAACGTGTGGGGGTGTCCAGGACGAAGCGGTCGTAGACCACCGGGATTCGATCCAACCAGCGCTGGTAGGCCTGCACAGGACGGTCCAAACGCATGCCGGGCTGCATGATCACATAGCCGAGCGGGGCCATACGGCCGGTGGGCAACTCAAGACCTTCAGGTGCCCAAGGCAGGACGAACTGTTCCCACTTCTGGCGCCATTCCCTGAGGGTGGGCCCCAGGTTACGCAGGCCACGAAGCGAGAACAGGTCCGCGGCCAAAGGCATGAGGACCGTGTCGGAGGAGAGCAAGGCCGCACGGTTGATCGCGCCCAGGTTGGGACCCACGTCGATCAGGGTGATGTCCGGATCGACACGACGACGCGCTTCCTGGATAATTCGGTGGAAAGCCGACGTGGTGCGCAGCGCCTTTTCGTCCCCCCCGAATCCTTTGGTCCAGTTCGTGGAAAGTTCGTCCTCGAACCGGCTCAGCTCCAGGTCTCCCGGGACCAGCCACAAGTTCTCGGCCATTTCGAGGGGATCAACGGATCGGATGTCTCCCTTCCCCCTGATAATCGGTTCGACCGCTTGGGCTATGGTCCATACGCCCCCAAGGTCGAAGCGGGAGAAGAGTGACTCTTGGCGGTCAGGGAAGGTCGGTTCGTACTCGTCCCAAAGAAAGGACAGATCCTCCTCATCAAGGAAGGATGAGGTGAGGTTGGACTGAGGGTCCAGGTCGACCACCAGAACGCGTTGCCCCTGCCTCTGGTACATGTGGGCCAAGTGGTAGACCAGTGTGGTCTTGCCGACACCGCCCTTGTTGTTGAACAGCGCGATGGACGTCATCAGCCTCTCCTCAACACGACGGCCCAGTGCGAATCTTCGACCTCGAACTCCGGTGGCGGATTGCCGTTACGCTCCAAGGTCTCCCGTATTCTGCTGATACCCCTACCGAAACGGTTCACATAGCCGAGATTCTTGAGCGCTCCGGCCAGTGAGGGATTGCGGTAGTCGTTGACCCTGTCGTAATTGTGCTCCCGGACAGCGCCATAGGGTCCACCCGGATTACTGACCTCCACCCGATCGGTGAACCACAGAATGCGGATGGGCGCGTTGGACGATTCGTAGTTGCGGTGCATGATCGCGTTCATGATGGCTTCACGGAGCGCGGCGATCGGATAGTCCGGGCGTGTCTCCTCCCGGAACCCACCCGTCTCCACGAGTCGGGTGTGAATGTGTCCACG
>DXDP01000388.1 GCA_019115445.1 Candidatus Nocardiopsis merdipullorum | reverse complement strand
CGACGGGTCCTGATGGCTTTGGGGCCCCTCGGTCTCGGTGGCACGGTCGGAGAATCCGGTCATGGGGTGTCCTTCTTGTGGTCGGGGGAACGGGATGTGGACATGTCTGTTGGAGCCGTATTGGCGAAAGTTTCGAAAATATTCCCGAAACTTACTGACGGTGAATCTACGTAGATGACTCCAGGGCGGTCAACCCCTGCGGGCGAGGAAGATCACATAAACCTGTACTTTGTTGCCTGGCGTGGGGTAGAACAGAAGCACGCTGTGGCCAACTCGATACTTCTTGTCGTGGAGTGTTCGGAAAGTTTCGGTACAAGATTCACCGAGTCAGGAGGCTGATGAAGCGCTCTCACCTTCTGAAACACGTCTCGCACGTAGCGACCGGAGACCGAAAATTGTGTTTCGAGAAGTGCTCCGACCCTGAGGAAGACAGCAAAAGGGCCGGGCCACGCGGCCCGGCCCTCACGTCCCCACGGAGGGGCCCGAGTGAGCTCAGGGGTTGAGTACCGTGTGGACCTGGTCGAAGCGGTTGATCTCGCAGCCGTTCCGCTTGTTGAACTCGGTGTCGATCTCGGTTTCGTACACGTGCCCGGTCACGTGAGCCTCCTCGGGCCCACCGATCTGCATCGTGCAGGCCCTGTCGGTGGTGTCCATGACGAACGGCTCCGTGCCGACCTCCTCGATCTCGGCGCAGGCCGCTTCGGGGTCGGGGTGATCACCATCCGCGGGAGAGCAGGTGAGGGTCCATGTGCCCTCCTCGAAACCGGCCTCGGGCGCCAGGCCGTCCTCCCCGCTCACGGTACGTTCGATGGTCAATTCGACATCGGCGTCGGTCTCCTCCGACGCCTCGCCGTCCTCCCCCTCGGGTGCGGGAGTGGACTCGTCTTCCTCCCCCTCAGGGGTGGGAGTGGATTCGTCGGTCTCGGGTGCCGGGGCGGACTCGTCGGTCTCGGGTGCCGGAGCACCTACTTCGGAGGACTCGTTGCCGCAGGCCGTGATAAGCAGGCCAAGGGCTGCGAGAGCGGCGAGGCGGGTCGGCAGGGCCGTCACGAAGGTGTGCTTACGCATGTGATTTGGACGCACCCGGCCCACAACCCGGTTCCTGCGGTCCCACAGTATTTACGAACATTCGACGACACAGGGGGGCACACATGCCCGGAAGAGACATCACCGAGGTTCCTGCGGCACAAGTACCGGAGAACGCCTACCTTCTCGACGTCCGCGAGAACAGTGAGTGGGACGCGGGCCACGCGCCCGGCGCCGTCCACATCCCGCTCGGCACACTGGGTGAGCGGATCGACGAGGTGCCCAAGGACCAGAAGGTGTACGTGATCTGCCGCTCGGGTGGCCGTTCCGCCCGGGCCACACAGGCGCTCAACAAGGCCGGACGGAACGCGGTCAACGTAGCCGGAGGCATGCAGGACTGGGCCACCGAGGGACGCACCATGGAAGCGGACTCGGGCACGGACCCCCACGTGGCTTGACCGGTTCGTGGACCGAATTCACTCGGATTGTGCAAAGGTCTGCCACTCGGGCTCTTCTGAATGGCACTATGTCGGCGTGAGTTCCGAGCGCGTGCCCCTCAGCGCCGACGCCGTGCTGGCCTTCTCCGCCGACGCTGTGATCGCCATCGACAACGAACTCCGGGTCACCTCCTGGAACCCGGCCGCCGAGCGCATGTTCGGTTGGACCGCGCAGGAGGTGCTCGGTGGTGAGCTGCCGATCGTCCCCGTCGAGCTGATGGCCGAACACGGCGCGGTGCTGGAGCAGGCGCGCACAGGGGCTCCACTGTCCATCCTCACGCGGCGCGTACGCAAGGACCACGAGGTGCTGGACGTACGCATCAGCACCGGATGCGCACGTGACGAGAGGACCGGGGAACCGATCGGCTGGGTGTTGACGCTCTTCCCGCGTGAACACGAGGCGCATGTCCACGCCGCAGCGATGGAGCGTGCCAGGCTGGTACGAAGACTCACGGACATGGTCGTGGACATCAACGCCGACCTGAGCCTGAGGTCGGTCCTGGACCGCGTCTCCAGCAGTATCACCGAACTCACCGGGGCGGATGCCGGCGGTTTCGTCCTGCTCGACGAGGACCGTGTCGAGCTGGTGAGCATCACCGACCTGTCGGAGGAACTGCAGGGGTTCAGAGCACCCCTGGAGACCAGCCTGTTCGGTGAGCTGCTGCGCAGTGGCAAGTCCGTTCTGCTGGCCAACGAGGACACCCGGGGCCTGCAGGACCTGGTCTGGGCAGACCTGCCCGGCCTGCACACCATCGCCTTGTGCGTGTCGAACGTCCACGGTCGCCCCTACGGCGCCTTGTACGCGCTCTACAGCCGCCGCAAGGTCGGCCACATCGAAGTCGAACTCCTCGAACTGCTCGCGGCGCATGCCGGCGTGGCCATCGGCAACGCGCTGGCCTACGAAGAGCTCAACCGTCAACGGGTCCATGAGCAAGCAGTGGCCGACTCCAGCGCCGACGGCATCGTCGTTCTGGATTTCGAGGGCCGGGTACGCAAGTGGAATCGGTCCGCGGTGGAACTGACCGGGTACTCGGCGGAGGTCATGGAAGGCCGCCATCCCCCCTTCCCGCTTCCCGTGTGCCACGGTGAGCCGATCAAACACAAGCTCAAGGACGGGCGCTGGCTGGAGATCCTCATGGCACGTATCCCCAGTACCCACGAGTGGGTGGTGGACTTTCGCGACATCACCGCGCAGAAAGTCATGGAGGACGAGCAGGAGCTGTTCCTGGCCACCTCCGGACATGAGCTGCGCACGCCCATCACCGTGGTCCACGGTCTGTCCGCGACCCTGAAGAATCGTTGGACGAACCTGGACCCGAAGGCCAAGCGGGAGGCCGTCGAAACCATCTACGAGCGGTCCGGCTCCTTGGTCACGCTCGTGGAACGGTTGCGTCTGGGGTCCGACGCAGCTCGCGGAGAACTCCATGTGGACAGAGACCGCTTCGATCTGCGGGAGTTGCTCGATCGTTCAGTGAGCGCCTTCCGTCCGTTGTCGGACGAACACGACGTGATTCTGGACGCCTCGGAGGACCTTCCGTTCGCCGTCGGAGACCCGTTGGCCACGGGAATGATCATGGACCAACTCTTGGACAACGCGCTGAAGTTCTCCCCACAGGGTGGAACCGTGCACGTCAGCGCCGGGGCCGAGGGCGACACCGTGTCCGTGGTCATCCAGGACGATGGTATGGGGTTGAGCAGCGAGGACGAGGAGCGGATCTTCGACCGCTTCGTCCAAACAGGGGTGCGCGGTGATCGGCGCAAGTTCGGTGGCATCGGGCTCGGCCTGTACATCGTCCGCCAGCTCGCTCGTGAACAACGAGGGGACGTGACCGCCCACAGCTGGGAAGGGGGCACCCGGATGCGGCTGACCTTGCCTTGTGAGCAGTCCTCCCCCGGCTCGAAGCAACATCTTTCACAGGAGACGGAAAAAACCTCATAAATGCGCGAAGCCCTGTCACAGCGGCATCCCACGCCACGATCTGCGTAACGGGCGTGGTGATTCATGTCGCTGTTGGTTTCCCCCTGGGTGGATCGGGGCATTTCCACACCTGGTGGAATTCGCCACCACAGTTCGGGCGGGCTCCACACCGCACAAGACAGTACGAACGCGCAGGGACGAAAGCCGTGTCAGGAGACAACACCGCAATCGACGCCGGGAACAGCCCGCACAAGGTCGAGCGGAGCGTCACGCTTCCGTACGTCCCGGCCAGTGTGATCGGTGCACGCCGACGTCTGTGCAGCGATCTGCAGATCATGCGCATCTGCCAGGGCCGTGTCCACGACGCGGCCCTCGTCGTCAGTGAACTCGTCAGCAACGCGCTGCGTCACGCCTCGCCACTGCCCGCCCCGCACTCCGACAGCGTCGGCATCTCCTGGCGGATCGAGATCGACCCGAACTCCTCCGTCCCGGGGACGGTGGAGATTTCGGTGCGTGATGGTGGCTCGAGCACCATGCCACGCGTCGCACGACCTTCCTTGTCGGGGCTCGGTGGTCGCGGACTGAGCATCGTACAGTCCCTCGCAGGCCGCTGGGGGACCGAGATGGAAGCCACCACGACCACGATCTGGGCCGTTTTGGAGATCAACGGCGAAGAGCTCGGTTCCGTTCCGAAGACAACACGGTCGAACGTGCCCCTGACCAACCCCGGCCATCGGGACAACACGTCCACTCGAGGCGCACTGCTCTGACCCTTCCTCAGGTGGCAGAACGTGACCGATGCCGCGAAACACCGCCAACGTGGTGGCCCGCCCATGGCCTGAACGCTACAGTCACGACCGTGGAGTTGAAGCTATCGAACAGGTCTCAGGGCGACGTCGCGGTGGTAACCGTGGGTGGCGAGATCGACCTGTACACAGCACCCCAGTTGCGTGACGAGCTCCTCGGAACCCTGGAGGACGGCGCCCGGCGGCTGGTCATCGACATGTCGAGGGTGGAGTTTTGCGATTCGACCGGCATCAGTGTGCTGTTGTCGGCGATGAAGCGCTTCCGTGAAAAAGACGGAGATCTGGAACTCGTGGCGCCCCAACCGGCCGTCATGAAGGTCCTCGAGGTCACCGGTCTGAACGAGGTCTTCACCATCCACGACGATCTCGACGTCCTGCCGGCCACCGCAGGCACCAGACGATAGTCCGGGGGCGTTGTGTACCGGGGGGAGGACGGCGATCCGGCCGAGGTCGCCGTGATCATCGCGGCCAAGGACGAGGCACTCAGGGTCGGTCACACAGTCACGGCCGCCCGTGCCCTGCCCGGAGTGGACACCATCGTCGTCGTCGACGACGGATCCACCGACCGGACCCGTGACATCGCGCGCGAGGCCGGGGCACGCGTGCTCCGACACACACGTAACAGGGGCAAGGGCGCCGCGATGCAGACCGGGGCCGAAGGTGTGCGTCTCATCGAGGCGGATGAGGGCAGGCAGAACCCCAGGCATCTTCTGTTCTTGGACGCAGACTTGGGTACGACCGCAATTGGGGCGGCCCCGCTCATCAAACCCGTCGTCGAAGGCCGTGCGGACATGACCGTGGCGCTCTTTCCCGCCACCCGGATGCGTCTGGGCGGTCACGGTTTCGTCGTACGGCTGGCGCGTTCCGGGGTGTGCAGAGCCACCGGTTGGGAACCGGAGCAGCCGCTGAACGGGCAACGTTGCCTGACCCGTACCGCCTTCGAGACGGCCCTGCCCTTGGCATCCGGTTTCGGGGTGGAGACCGGGTTGACCGTCGATGTGTTGAGCTCGGGCCTGCGTGTGATGGAGGTCGAGGTCCCCCTCGAGCATCGCGCCACGGGTACCGATCTGCGCGCCCAGCTGCACAGGGCACGGCAGTTCACGGATGTGGCGCGAGCCTTGGCCACGCGCGAGATCTCTCGAAGGTTCGACCGCCGTGCGCGCAAAGAGCGGCTCGGGCCACCGAGGAGTGGTCATCGAAGGCTCGGGAAGGGATGAGCTGCTCTCCGCTCGTGTTGAGTACTGCTTCGTGGTCGCGGCGGGTTCACGCAGCGGGCGGGGACAAAAACACGGCCCTGCGGCGAGTGACAACACATATTCGGTGCGTAGCGTTACGCTCGCATTGTGGTAACCAACCTTGCGATCATCGGCATGCTGTCCGGACTCGGCGCTCTCGCTCTTGCCGGGTTCACTCTGTTCAGGGCCCGCACTCTGGAAGGTGAGGCCCGCACCTTGATGAATCGGACGGTCACCGTCCAGAAATCGGGAGTGGACCCGCAGGCCGTGCGTGACGTCGCCGTCCTGCACTACGACGCCCTCGAGGAGATGTCCGGAGCTCGCTCCTTCTCCTTGGCACTCCTCAACAGCCAGGGTGACGGCGTGATCGTCACCTCCATCAACGGACGTACCGAGTCACGTACCTACGCCAAGGAAATCATTCGTGGCGACGCCGAAAGTCTTCTCAGCAACGAGGAGTACCGTGTTCTTCGTGCCGCTCGTCTTGGCAACGGTGTCGGTGGCTCCCATTCTCGAGTACCCGAACCCGAGGCCATGGCTCCGGTGACACCGGCCGGAACAGCCGATACAGGTCAGGAATCCGACGAAGGCGAGTAACCTGAAGAACATGCCCAAGCGATATGCCTACCTCGGCCCGGAGGGCACCTTCACCGAAGCGGCACTGCGCAACTTGCGCCCCGAAGCTTCGGAAGAGAGCCGTGTCCCTTGTGAAGGTGTCGCCTCGGTCTTCGACGCGGTCCGCTCCGGGAAGGTCGACGGGGGAGTCGTTCCGCTGGAGAACTCCGTCGAGGGCGGGGTGACGGCCACCATCGCCGAACTGATCAACGGTGAACCGCTCGTCATCACCGGCGAGACCGCTGTCCCGGTCGAGTTCTCACTGTTCGCCCGAGCCGAGGTCTCACCGGAGGACGTCAAACGGGTGGCAACACACCCGCACGCACTCGCCCAGTGCCGCGACTGGCTCGCACAGAACATGCCCGGGGTCGAGACCCACACGGTTTCCTCCACCGCAGCCGCGGCCCGGGCCGTCTCCGAACCCGGGGCGCCCTACGACGCCGCGATCTGTGCGGTCATCGCCGGGGAACGGTACGGTCTGCACGCACTCGCCGACGGTATCGGCGACCGTTCCGACGCCGCCACCCGCTTCATCCAGCTGTCCCGCCTCGGCGCACTGCCCCCACCCACGGGGGCCGATCGGACCTCGATCATCGCGTTCATCGCCGATGACCACCCCGGTGCCCTGATCGAACTGCTCAACCAGTTCGCCGTGCGCGGGGTGAACCTGTCCCGTCTGGAGTCCCGACCCACCGGCGATGCGCTCGGCAACTACTGCTTTTCCATCGACGCAGAAGGGCACGTCGCCGACGCACGTGTGGGAGAGGCACTCATGGGAATCCGCCGAGTCTGCCGTGATGTGCGTTTCCTCGGCAGCTACCCGCGCAGCGGTCGGCCCACCGAGACCGACCCGACCTTGCGCGCCCGCCCGACCACCGAAGCCGATTTCGCCGAGGCCGAGCGTTGGCTGGCGCGTATCCGCGCAGGCCAGGTCGATTAGGCCGTACTTTTCTTCTTCCGGCTCGTATCCACCGGAGCGTTTCTGGCCATACCTTGTGCTCGGAAAGCCATACAACCGGGCCGAAACGGCAAAAACCCGACTCCGGGTCGGTGCTCCGCGCGCGGTAACCTACAAAGCGTGATCGACCTTCGCGCACTACGAGAAGACCCAGAACGACTCCGAGCTTCGCAACGTACCCGTGGAGAAGACCCCTCCATCGCGGACCAGCTGCTCGAACTCGACGCCGGACACCGTTCCGCGCTCACGCGTTTCGAGACGCTGCGAGCCGAACAGAAGAGTGTGGGCAGATCCGTGTCGAAGGCCCCCTCGGAGGAGCGTGAAGAACTCCTGGCCAAGGCCAAGAGCCTCTCGACCGAGGTCAAGGAGGCCGAGGCGGAAGCCGATCGAATCAGCGGCGAACTGGACGCCCTGCTGGCCAAGGTGCCCAACCTCGTCGAGGAAGGGGCCCCCGAGGGTGGTGTCGACGACTTCGAGGTCCTGGAGACCGTCGGCGAGGTCCCCACGTTCGACTTCACCCCACGCGATCACCTGGACCTGGGTGAGATGCTCGGCGCCATCGACACCGAACGCGGAGCCAAGGTCTCCGGTGCGCGGTTCTACTTCCTCACCGGTGTGGGCGCCCAACTGGAGTTGGCGCTGCTCAACATGGCGATGAACCAGGCGATCGAGGACGGTTTCACCCCCATGATCCCGCCGGTCCTGGTCAAACCCGAAGCGATGGAAGGCACCGGCTTCCTCGGCGAACACTCCGACGAGGTCTACCACCTGGAGGACGACGACCTGTACCTGGTCGGAACCTCGGAAGTGCCGCTGGCCGCCTACCACGCCGGGGAGATCCTGCCCGTCGACACGCTGCCGAACCGCTACATCGGCTGGTCGTCCTGCTTCCGCCGCGAAGCCGGTTCCTACGGCAAGGACACCCGCGGCATCATCCGCGTACACCAGTTCAACAAGGTGGAGATGTTTGTCCACACCCACCCCGACCAGGCACACGAGGAGCACAAGCGACTCCTTGCCTGGGAGCGCCGCATGCTCGACAAGCTCCAGCTCCCCTACCGGATCGTGGACATCGCCGGTGGGGACCTGGGCACCAGCGCCGCGCGCAAGTACGACTGTGAGGCGTGGGTACCCACCCAGGACGCCTACCGGGAGTTGACCTCCACCTCCAACTGCACCGACTTCCAGGCCCGCCGCCTGAACATCCGTTACCGCGCCGAGGACGGCAAAACCCGTTTCGCCGCCACCCTCAACGGAACCTTGGCCACCACCCGGTGGATCGTCGCGATCCTGGAGAACCATCAGCGCGAGGACGGTTCCGTGGTGGTTCCCGAGGCGCTGCGTCCCTACATGGGCCGTGACGTCCTCGAACCGATCCACCCCGCGAAGACGTGACCGAGCCCCGAACACGTCGAGTGGGGTCGCCCTGACGGGACGACCCCACTCGACACGCGGTTACAAGTACGGGCCCGAACCCATGTGCGGGCCACCACCGGGCTCGCCCTGGACCTGGCCCGGCGCCTGTGCACCCATGGCCCCCTGAGGGAGAGCTTTGCGCATGTTCTCCAGTTGGGCGCGGGCAGCCATCTGCTGGGCGACCAGGGTTGTCTGGATGCCGTGGAAGAGACCTTCCAACCAGCCCACGAGCTGTGCCTGGGCGATGCGCAGCTCCGCGTCACTGGGGGCGACACCGTCCACGAACGGCAGGGTCAAACGCTCCAGCTCCTCGATGAGTTCGGGGGCCAGACCATCCTCCAGCTCCTTGATCGAGGAAGTGTGAACCTCCTTGAGACGGGCACGGCTGGCCTCGTCCAGGGGAGCGGCCTTCACCTCCTCGAGGAGCTGACGGATCATGCTGCCGATCCGCATCACCTTCGCGGGCTGCTCCACCATGTCGGAGAGTCCACGGGACTCCTCGTTCTCCTCGTTGCCGGTGTTTTCCCCCGGTTCCTCGGATCCCATCACCAACACGTGGTGCTGCTCCTTTTGCTTCTCTTCGTTGCTCATCAGGTTCCTCTATCTCATCGAAATCGTCTCAACGGGTGAGGAGGATCTTGCCGATGTGTGCGCTCGCCTCCATGACACGGTGAGCTTCCGCAGCCTCCCGCAGAGGAAGTGAGCGATCGATGACGGGGCGGACGGCTCCTTGTTCCACCAACGGCCAGACATGCTCCCGTACTCCCGCAACGATGGTTGTCTTCTCGTCCACGGGACGGGAACGCAATGTCGTCGCGTGGACGGAGAGTCTCTTTGCGAGCATACGTCCGAGATCGAGTTCCGCGCGGCGCCCACCCATGAGCGCGATGGTCGTGATCCGGCCCCCTGTGTTCAGGGAGCGCAGGTTGCCGTCCAGGTAGGCGCCGCCCATGATGTCCAGGATCAGGTCGGCACCTCCCTCCGCACGCATGCGTTCGGTGAAGTCCTCCGTGCGGTAATTGATCGTGATGTGCGCACCGAGGTCGCGGCAGGCACGCAACTTCTCCTCGCTGCCCGCCGTGACCGCCACTCGGGCTCC
>DXDP01000387.1 GCA_019115445.1 Candidatus Nocardiopsis merdipullorum | reverse complement strand
GCCGAAGGAGTCCCCGCGCGTTTACATGTCCGCGTTCGGGCCCAAGGCCACCACGTTGGCCGCCCAAGCCGGCGATGGTCTCATCCTGGCCGGGCCCAGCAGCCGCACCGTGGAGATGTTCCGTTCTCGGGGTGGAGCCGAAAAACCGATCCAAGGTGGCATCAAGGTCTGCTGGGGCAAAGACGAGGGTGCGGCCCGGCGTTTGGCCCGTGAGCGTTGGCCCACCGAGGCCCTGGTCGGGGAGGCGCTTCAGTTGTTGCCGCTGCCACGCCACTTCGAGCAGTTGACCGAAGAGCTGGTCACCGAGGACATGGTCGCCGATGTGGTGTCCTGTGGGCCGGATCCCGAGGTGCACATGGCCGCGCTCGAACCGTACTTCGAGGACGGGGTGGACGAGATCTACATATCCCAGATCGGTGATGACCAAGAAGGTTTCTTCGAGTTCTGCACCGATGAACTCCTGCCTCGCATCAGAAGCCGTTTTTGACCGTACCCCTGAGGCGGGTCGGAACCCGCATCTTGGGTACACCAGTTGTCCCGACGAGGGAGGTTGTCCGATGCTCACCCGTACGCGTGACTCGACGCAGCGGCAGCCGGATCCGATGCCGCCGGATCCCTTCCCCCCGACCCCGGTGCCGCCGGACCCCGAACCGGTTCCCGAACCCGAACCCGTCCCCGAGCCACCCTCGCCCGAGCCCGAACCCGAACCGGCCTGAGCCGGAAGGACTCCTCACAAACCGTGGGACGCGCCGCGCTCGGCGCGTCCCACGGTGCATCACATGGTCAGAAATCCGCCATGGTGGAGATGCGCAGTTCGTCCTGGTCGTCGACGTCCACGACCACGTTGTCGCCGGAAACGACCTGCCCGTCCAACACCATGCGGGACAATTTGTTGCCGACGTTGCGTTGGATCGTGCGTGCCAGCGGACGCGCACCGTAGCTGGGCTGATAGCCGCGCTCGGACAGCCAGCCCACGGCCTCGTCGGTGAAACGTACCGCGATGCCCTGTTGCTGCAGGCGTTCCTCGGTCTTTTGCAACATCAACCGGGTGATCTGCCCCAGTTCCTCCTCGTCCAGCTGGGTGAAGACGATGACCTCGTCGATACGGTTGATGAACTCCGGCCGGAACTCTTCCCGCAAGCGTCGCATGACCCGCCGTTCGGTGTCGGGATCCATCTGCCCGTCGGCGGTGAACCCCATCGGTGCGCCACCGGTGATCGTCTCCGAACCCAGGTTGCTGGTCATGATCACCACGGTGTTGCGAAAGTCCACGGTGCGCCCCTGCCCGTCGGTGAGACGGCCGTCGTCCAGAAGCTGGAGCAGGAGGTTGAACACGTCCGGGTGGGCTTTTTCGATCTCGTCGAGCAGCAGCACCGAGTAGGGGTGGCGCCGTACCGACTCGGTGAGCTGGCCGGCTTCTTCGTACCCGACGAACCCGGGCGGGGCCCCGGTCAACCGACTGACGGTGTGCCGTTCCTGGAACTCGCTCATGTCGACGCGGATCATGGCTTCCTCGGAACCGAACATCGCCTCGGCCAGAGCTCGGGCCAACTCGGTCTTGCCCACACCGGTGGGCCCGAGGAACAGGAAACTGCCCACCGGGCGGTCGGGGTCGCTCAGCCCGGCCCGGTTGCGGCGGATGGCCTCGGCCACGGCGTTGACCGCCTCGTTCTGCCCGATGACGCGTTCGTGCAGTACCTCCTCCAGGTTGACGAGGCGTTCGCGTTCTTCCTGGGTGAGTCGGCTGACGGGGATGCCGGTACGGCGAGAGACGACTTCGGCGATGTCTTCCCCACCGACCTCCGGTACCGCCGATCCGGTGCCGCGTGCCTGGTGGATGGAGCTTTTGGCCTCGGTGAGTTCGTCACGCAGCCGGGAGGCGCGTTCGTAGTCTTCTTCCTGGACCGCCTTGTCCTTCTGCTCGTCCAGGGTCTTGATGCGCTCTTCGAGTTCACGCAGGGCGGTGCTGGAGGTCTTCAGGCGTAGCCGCACTCGTGCGCCCGCCTGATCGACCAGGTCGATGGCCTTGTCCGGCAGGAACCGTTCGGTGATGTAACGGTCGGACAGCTCGGCGGCGGACACAAGACTTTCGTCGCTGAAACGCACCTGGTGGTGGGCTTCGTAGCGGTCCCGCAGACCACGCAGGATCTCGATGGTGTCGGCCACCGAGGGTTCGGGCACGTCGATGGGCTGGAAACGCCGTTCCAGGGCGGCGTCCTTCTCGATGTTCTTGCGGTACTCGTCGACGGTGGTCGCGCCGATGATGTGCAGCTCCCCGCGGGCCAACGCGGGTTTGAACATGTTCCCGGCGCTGGTGGAACCTTCGGCGGCCCCCGCGCCGACGATGGTGTGGAGCTCGTCGATGAAGATCAGCAGTTCCTCGGAGTGGCTGCGGATCTCCTCGATGATCTTGTTGAGGCGCTCTTCGAAATCTCCTCGGTAGCGGGTGCCTGCGACCACACCGGACAGATCCAGCTGCACCAGTCGACGTCCACGCAGGATCTCGGGGACGTCGTCGTCGAAGATGCGCTGGGCGATCCCCTCCACGATCGCGGTCTTGCCCACACCGGGGTCACCGGTGAGTACGGGGTTGTTCTTACGGCGTCGGGCCAGGACCTCGATGCACTCCTCGACCTCGTCGTCGCGGCCCACCACCGGGTCGAGACGTCCTTCGCGGGCCAGGGCGGTCATGTCGGAGCCGTACTCGTCCAGTGTGGGGGTCTCCGACTGTTTGCCTTCAGCCTGTTCGGTGGTTCTTTGTGTGCCTGCGGCCTGTTGGAGGGACTGCGGGGTGACCCCGGAGTCGCGCAACAATCGACTGACCGGATGATCGGGGTTGGCGGCCAGGGCGAACAGCAGGTGTTCGGGTGTGATGCTGGAGCTGCCGGTGGCACGGGCGATCTGGAGCGCGTCGAGAAGAGCCCGCTTGGCGGAAGGGGTCAGTCGTGCGGAACCGCGGACGGACCGCGGTGCCTGGGTCACCGCGCGGTCGATGACCTCTTCGAGTTGGCTGGTGTCGGCGTCGGTGCGTTGGAGCAACTCGCGGGTGGGTGGGTAGTGCAGCAGTGCCCACAACAGGTGTATCGAGTCCACATCGGCGCCACCGGTTTCCAAGGAGCGGCGAACGGCGGCGTCGGCGACCTGTTGGGCTTCCGAACTCATGAGTTTGGACAGGTCCACGCGGCGCACGGGCCCGCGGGCGCCCAGAAACCGGGCCAGGAACTCGTCGAAGGAACCCGGATCATTGCCCTGGTTCTCGGGAAAGTCGTTTGTCATTGCCTCTTACCCCTGTGCCTGAAGTAGCTATTTGATTACTTTAGGTTATCGGCTGGTGTTTTCCCCTGAGGGAAGGGCAGGAACGGAAACCGATCGAAGGCCCATGGGAACTTTCTGTTTTTCGATTCGAGCTGCTTCGTGCTTCAGGTGCCTGTGTCCTTCGAACCTTCCCAGGGAATGGCACGGGACACTCGGATGTGCGCCCCGACAAAGGGGACGTGTCTGATGACACAGATCGTCTCCCCGGTGGGGCCGGGGCAACGGGCCGGCCGTCGGCCGGTGTGGCCTTTCACCCAGCACCCCCGCTTCACCGGGACCATCGACGGTGTTGTTACGGTGAACGAGGAACTTGTGGCCGACGACGAGCGTCTCGACGACCTCCTGCGGGAGACCACCTTCAGCCGTGGGGCGCTCACGGGCGGAGCTCGCACGGGGCCCGACGGGGACCCCGATGCGGTGGTCGATGCCCACTGCCGGGTCCGTGGCGTGGCGAACCTGCGTGTTGTGGACCTGTCGGTGATTTCGGTGCGTC
>DXDP01000386.1 GCA_019115445.1 Candidatus Nocardiopsis merdipullorum | reverse complement strand
GACGGAGCGCTCGCCCCCTTCCGCAACATCCACAAGTTCGACGCGCTCATCCGTCTTCCGATCGTCCTCGGACTGGCGCATCTGCCCGTCGTGGTCGCCCGCGACTGGGCCGAACGCCGAGGTGAACGCGTCTCGGGCACGGTACGACGCACTGTCGCCGGAAGTGCCTCGGTGGCTTTTCTCGTCACCCTCGTACCCGTCGGCACGGTCGGTATCGCCCCTGCCGGTGGCTACGAGAAGATCCCCGACCACTGGTACGAGGCCATCGACTGGCTCGAGGAACGCTCCGACGAACGCGGCATGACCATGGCCCTGCCCGGCTCCGCGCGGGGGGAGTACGAGTGGGGGCGCCCCATGGACGAACCCATGCAACCGCTGTTGTCGGGTGCATGGACCAATCACCAGATCATCCCCTGGGGTTCGGCCGGTGTCTCCCGACTCACCCACGAGATCGACCAGCGCGTCTCCTCCGGACGTGGATCCGAGGGCCTTGCCCAGAGCCTCGCCCGGATGGGCATCACCCACCTTCTGGTGCGCAACGACCTCCAACGCGTCGACAACCACGGGGGCTGGCCGGCACGTGTCCACCAGGCCCTGCACGACTCGCCCGGTATCACCGAGGCCGAATCCTTCGGACCGACCCTGGGCTCCTTGGACCACCAATCCGCCTCACAGTGGTTCGACCAGCCCTATCCGGCGCTCACCATCTACGAGGTCGAGGACGCCGCACCCACCGTCGGTACCGTTCCGGCCGACGAGACGGTGCGTATCACCGGGGGCCCCGAGTCCCTGCTCCACCTGGCCGAACAGGGTGTCATCACCGATGACCGACCCGTCCTGCTGGGGGACGATCCCGGGGCGGAGGAGATCGACTCCGAGGACACCATCGTCACCGACACCGCCCGCAGGCGCGAGGTCGTCCACTCCGACGTGCGCCGCAACGTCTCCGCCACCCTCACAAAGGATCAGAAGCGTGAACGCGACGTCCCCGCACCCGACGTGATCGACCCGGCCTGGGAGGACTTCGTCGCACACGCCGAGGACATGGGGGTGGCATCGGTCACCTCTTCCTCTGCCGAGAGCGGTGTCGACACCCGCGCGGCCGACCGCGACCCCGGGCACGCTCCCCACGCCGCTCTTGAGGACAACCCCTCCACCTCGTGGCGCTCCAGTGCCTTCACCGGGGCCATCGGGGAGTGGATCGAGATCGAATTCACCGAACCACGCGACCTGGACGGGCTCGCAGTGTCCTTCGAACAGTTCGCGAACGAACCACCACCCTCCACCATCAGCGTCATCACCGATGACGGCAAAGCGCAGGTGAGCGTGGAAGAGACCGACGAACTCCAGCAGGTGAACGCCCCCTCCGGACCCACCTCCACACTGCGCATCCGCGTGGACGAACTCGCCTGGGAACCGGAGTACCGCTTCGGGACCAGGGTCGGTATCACCTCCATCACGCTTCCAGGGATGGAAGCGGCCCGGACACTGAGAGTGCCCGGCCCCACCGATACGGGAACACTGCTGTTCACCGGTTCCACAGGCACCGCACCCGGCTGCATGGAGGGTTCACACGTATGGGTGTGCAACTCCGGCCTGCAGGTCCGGGGGGAGGACGCCACCCGCCTGGATCGGACCTTCGAACTCTCCGAGGACGCCACCGCCTCACCGCACACCATCTCCGGCGAGGTCGTGCTCACCGACCCTCGGGAGGCGGAGAACGCAGCGAACCGGGTCAGCCCGTTCCCGCACGTGACCTCGTCCTCCACAGCTGTACAGCACCCGGCTTCCATGGGACGTGGTGCGCTCGACGGTGAGGAGGAGACCGTCTGGTACCCCGACCCGGAGGAGAAGAGTCCCTGGCTCGACATCGAACTGGGAACACCGACCACCATCGACCACCTGGAGGTCGACTTCCCGCGCGCCGACAGTGTGATGCAACCGATCAAGGTTGTCGTCGAAGGTGGGGACACCGTCCGTGAGGGGTGGCTCGACGGCAGTGGCCGGGTCGATTTCACCGAGTTCACCGCCGACTCGGTTCGTGTGACCTTCGAACGCCCGGAGGGTCAGGCATTGGAGATCGGAAGCATCGAGATCCCCGGTGTCGACCCGGTCGAGGCCGTGCCCGAGGGGGACGCCGCCACGACCTGTGGGCTGGGACCGACCCTGCGAGTCAACGGCCGGCGGGTCGAGACCCGTATCAGCGAAGGTTCCCTGGCCGATCAGCTCACCGGTCGGCCACTGCGCTACGAGTCCTGCACCGGTCTACGACTCGACCCGGGTGAGAACCACGTGGTCGTCGATCCCGGTAACCGCTACGAGGTGCGCTCGGCCTTGATCGAGTCGGCGGATCCGGTGAGCGAACGGGACGAGGTCTCCCTCACCGAGGTCGAGACCATGCACGGCTGGGGCCCGAGCGGACGCAGCTTCGACGTGGACGTCGACGAGGACAGCCTGCTCGTGGTGAACGAGAACTTCAACGAGGGTTGGCAGGCCACCCTGGAAGGTTCGGACGATCCCCTGGAACCGATCCGTCTGGAAGG
>DXDP01000385.1 GCA_019115445.1 Candidatus Nocardiopsis merdipullorum | reverse complement strand
AGGAAGGACCCCCGCCTTGAGACGGAACAGACACGGTACGGCCCTCGTACTCGGTACGGCGGCCGCACTCACCACGAGTTTCCTCGCGGCCTCCCCCGTTCAGGCCGACGACGACCTCCACGAACACATCGTCAACGGCGACTTCGGCGACGGCACCACCGGATGGTGGGCCGGTCCCGAGATCGAACTCACCGTGAACGACGACGAGGTGCTGTGCGTCGACGTACCCGGCGGCACCGACGACGCCTGGGACGTGATCATCGGCCAGGACGACATCCCCTTGGTCGAGGACGAGTCCTACGGTCTGAGCTTCACGGCTTCGGGTGATGCCGTGATACGAGCCCTTGTACAGGAGCCCTCCGAGCCCTACCGCACCTACCTCGACGAACGTGTCTTCCTCACCGAGGAGACCGAGGAGTTCGAGTACGCGTTCACCGCCGACGAGGACCGCGACGACGCCCAGCTCGCGTTCCAGATCGGTGGAGCCGCCGAGGAATGGACGTTCTGCCTGGACGACGTGTCCCTCCTGAGCGGGGTCGAACCTCCGGTGTACGAGCCCGACACCGGCCCGAACGTACGCGTCAATCAGGTCGGCCATCTCCCGGACGGCCCCAAGAACGCCACCGTCGTCACCGAGGCCGACAGCCCCCTGCCCTGGGAGTTGACCGACGCAGACGGCCGAGCCGTGGCCGAGGGCGAGACCGAGCCCCACGGCGTCGACGACACCTCCGACGAAAACGTGCACACCATCGACTTTTCCGAGGTCACAGAGGTCGGGGAGGGATACACCCTGACCGTCGACGAAGAGACCAGCCATCCCTTCGCCATCGACCCCGACCTGTACAGGGACCTGGCCACCGACTCGCTGTCCTTCTACTACCCGCAGCGCAGCGGTATCGAGATCGACGAAGAGATCGTACCCGGTTACGAGCGCGAGGCCGGTCACGTCGGTGTCCTGCCCAACCAGGGCGACATCGAGGTGGCCTGCCACCCCAGCACCCCTTGCGACTACACCCTCGACGTCTCGGGGGGTTGGTACGACGCGGGCGATCACGGCAAGTACGTGGTCAACGGAGGCATCTCCGTCCACCAGATCATGAGCATCCACGAGCGTGCCCTGACCGCACCCACCGGTGACCCCGACCGGGTCGCAGACTCCACCCTGCGCATCCCCGAGACCGACAACGGGGTCCCGGACGTGCTCGACGAGGCACGCTGGGAGATGGAATTCCTGATGAGCATGCAAGTGCCCGAGGGTGAGGCACTGGCCGGGATGGCGCACCACAAGGTGCACGACGAGTCGTGGACCGCGTTGCCGATGATGCCCGCCGACGATCCCGAGGCCCGCTACCTGCACCCGCCGTCGACCGCCGCGACCCTCAACCTGGCGGCGACCGGCGCCCAGTGCGCGCGGGTCTTCGAGGAATACGACGCCGACTTCGCCGCGGCCTGCCTAGCCACGGCCGAAACCGCCTGGGAGGCGGCCGTGGCCCACCCCGAGGAGTACGCCACCGGCGGCGATGACGGCGGTGGCCCCTACGACGACGATGACGTCACCGACGAGTTCTACTGGGCTGCCGCCGAGCTGTACCTGACCACCGGTGAAGAAGGCTATGGGGACCACGTTTCCGCGTACGAGCTGCACAACGACGCGAAGATCTTCCTCTCCGAGAGCTTCGACTGGCGCTATACCGCGCCGCTCGGCCTGATGCAGCTGGCGACGCTCTCCGAGGACACACCTGATGCGGAGGAGACCCGGGCAACCGTCGTCGAGGGCGCCAACCAGTACCTGGCCAACGTCGAGGAGCACCCCTACGGTCTGTCCTACGCACCGAGCGGCGGGGTGTTCGCCTGGGGTTCCAACAACCTCGTCCTCAACAACCTGGTGGTCGTGGCGGTGGCCCACGACCTCACCGGTGCCGAACACTACCGGGACGCCGTGCTCCAGGGCATGGACTACGTCCTGGGACGCAACGCACTCAACCAGTCCTACGTCACCGGCCATGGCACCAATGACGTGGTCAACCAGCACAGCCGCTGGTACGCCAATCAGCTCGACCCGTCCCTGCCCAACCCGCCCGACGGCACCCTGGCCGGTGGGCCCAACTCCGACGAGTCCACCTGGGACCCGACCACACAGGCCAACCTGAGCGGTTGTGCGCCCCAGTTCTGCTTCCTCGACCACATCGACTCGTATGCGACCAACGAGCTGACCATCAACTGGAACTCGACGTTGGCCTGGGTGTCCGCCTTCGTCGCCGAACAGTAGAGGGTCGGCCTTCCCCTCCCCACCCCGGGGAGAACAGGGGCGGGACCCGCAGGAGAGCACGGGTCCCACCCCTGTCCACGTTCACGCACCGCTCATGTACCGTGCCCCCTCCCGGCCCTGGTCGATCTCCTGAAGCAGGCGCTCGGCGTCGGTGAGCAGGGCCGCGCGCGCGGGCATCTCGTCCCCCGCATCGCTCAGCGTGGTTCTACGTGATTGGACGACCCGGTCGAAGGCTTCTCCGAGGACCTGGGCCGTGCG
>DXDP01000384.1 GCA_019115445.1 Candidatus Nocardiopsis merdipullorum | reverse complement strand
GCCCCTTTGCCCCTGGTCCCCTTCGTTCCGGCCCCCGCACCGGACACCGGGGGACAAACACTGAGTTCCCAGGAGCGCGCGGACCTGACCGATCACCTGGACACCCTCGCCGAAACACACACCTTCGGTCTGGCTCTTCAGGATCTGCGTACCGGCGCAACCTACAGCTACAACGCCCATGAACAGTTCCCCACGGCCAGTGTGGCGAAGCTGACCATCCTCACCATGCTGGTGATGCGCGCCGAGGAGGAGGACCGCGAACTCACCTCGACCGAACTGGTGCAGGCCGAACAGATGATCCGCTTCAGCGACAACGAGGTCACCGACGAACTGTACGCACGGATCGGCTTCACCGAAGGCTTCGAGGAAAGCGCCGAGGTGCTCGGTCTCACCGGGACCGACCCCGACCCGCGTGGGGTGTGGGGTACCACGATGACCACTGCCGCCGACCAGATACGCCTGCTGCGGGCGCTGTACATGGACGAGGAATCACTCTCGGAGGAGGGACGGGCCTACATCCGTGAGCTCATGGAGACCGTCGCCCCCGAACAGGTATGGGGAATCTCCGCGGCCGCCGAGGAGGACGACGTCGTCGGCCTGAAGAACGGTTGGGTCCCACGCCGGAGCAACGGCGGACTGTGGACCGCCGCCTCCGTCGGTTACGTGGTCGGCCCCGACCACGAGTACCTCATCGCGGTCCTGTCCGACGACAACCCCGACTACCCCACCGGGGTCGACCTCCTGGAAGAGCTGGTCGGTACGGTCACCGACACCCTGGAGGCGGACCCCGTGGCGGACAAGGCACCCCCTGGCCACTGAACGGCGCGGGAGTTTCGGCCGGTGCTCAGTCCTGGTGTCGCAACACACTCACGGCGAAATCGGCCTCTTCCGACCATGCTTTCAGGTCCCAGGTCGCAAAGCGGTGTTCCACCCTCAGCCCGGCGGCGACCACGTGCTGGTCGAACTGGGCGAGCGTGAGCCCACGGCCGAGCCCGAACCCCACGACGACGAACCCGTCGGCCACCACGTGGCGTGCCACCGAGGACAGCACGTCGGTCTCGGAGTCGGGCGCCACGAACCACATCACGTTGCCGGCCAGGACGGCGGCATCGAACGGTTCGTCGATCCCCAGTTCGGGCAGGTCCAGTTCGGCCAGGTCGGCGACCGCGTAGGTCGGTCCGGAATGGTCCTGGGTCGCTGCCTCGATCAGTGCGGGGTCGACATCCACGCCGACGACCTGATGGCCACGCCGGTACAGCTCACCCGAAAGACGGCCGGGCCCGCATCCGGCGTCGAGCACCCTGGCAGCCCGGGGCAGCATCGCGTCCATCAGACGTGCTTCCCCGGTCAGGTCGGCGCCTTCGGCCGCCATCGCGCGGAAGCGGTCGATGTACCACTGGGAATGACCTTCTTCGGTCTCGGTGAACCACCGTGTCGTTCTCGTCATGCATCGGAGACTAGTCGCCACGGTCGACCGCCTCCGGGTTTCGATGGTGGTCCCCGACCCGGATGTCGGGAACCACCACCGCAAAATCAGTCCAAAGGACCGCCCGCGAGATAGATGATCTGCCCGGAGACGTACCCGGCGTCCTCATCGGTGAGGAAGGCGATCGTGTTGGCGATGTCCTCGGGAACACCCACGCGGCGCACGGGGATGTCCGCCTCACGGAAGGCCTTCATGTCCTCGTACTTGATGCCCATGCGTTCGGCGGTCGCGCGGGTCATGGCGGTCTCGACGAATCCGGGGGCCACGGCGTTGCAGGTGACGCCGAACTTGCCGAGTTCGATGGCAAGGGTCTTGGTGAAGCCCTGCAGGCCTGCCTTGGCGGTGGAGTAGTTGGCCTGGCCCCGGTTGCCTTGGGCGGAGGAGCTGGAGAGGTTGACGATGCGGCCCCAACCTTCCTTGGTCATGTACGCCTGGGCGGCCTTGCTCATCAAGAACGCACCCCTGAGGTGGACGTTCATGACGGTGTCCCAATCCTCCACCGACATCTTGAACAGCAGGTTGTCGCGAATGACCCCGGCGTTGTTGACGAGGATGGCGGGCGGGCCAAGACGTTCTGCGACGGTTTCCACGGCTGTGGTCACCTGGTCGGGGTCGGAGACGTCGCAGCCAATGGCGATGGCGGTGCCACCCGCGGCGGTGATCCCGTCGGCGACCTTTTGAGCCTCGGTCTCCTGCAGGTCGAGTACGGCAACGGCGCGACCCTCACGCGCCAGGCGTTCCGCCGTGGCGGCGCCGATGCCCTGGGCCGCTCCGGTCACGATCGCCACACGAGGCTTTGCGGACATGGGGTTACCTCCATAGTTCACGGGTGGGCGCAAGAGGGATCCTAACCACATCCCTACTGGTCGGTACGGGGCAGGGTGTCAAAAGTGGGATGCATGGGAGGAAAAGAACTTCTTCCGACGTGCCACCGGGGAATTGGTTGTTTTCTCGCCGGCGGTGTGCCGGTTTCCCTGAACTTTGCGGGAGCGTGGCCTACGATTGCCGAAAGAGCTGGATGCACGTGCATACGGCTCGTGCACGCGCACGCGCCCGAGGGAGGAGTACCAGGCATGGAGTGTGCGGATACGCTCGCCAACCCCACCGGGGGCGCGTGGTGGCTCCGAGTCCTGACAGATGGCTCGAGCCGTTGGGACACCCCGCTGTGCGGGGACCGTCACGATGCTCTCACGTGGACCTTCGAGCCCCGACCCGACGCCGTGGAGGCCGCGCGTGAAATATCCGCCGCCCTTCTTCGTGAATGGCGTATGTGGTACCTGTTCGACGATGTCTCGGTGGTTGTTTCCGAATTGGTCACCAATGCTGTTCAACACGGCGATCCACTGGCTGTGACCAGACCGGGTGGGGGCGGTATTCAGCTCTCGCTCATGCGTGGTGGAGGTGAATTCATCTGTGCGGTGCGGGACGGAGCGGATCGCTTGCCGCGTAGAAGAGAAGCCGACCTTGCCGCAGAAGGAGGGAGAGGCCTTGCCCTGGTCAATGCTTTTGCGCAAGAGTGGGGTGTGATTCTCACACCGCCCCGTGGAAAGTTCGTCTGGGCTCAATTCGTGTGAGACGTCGGGGTGTTTTGTGAGCCCTGCTCCACGGGCGGGCGGCTTCGCGGTACCTCTGGCCCGCCGGTGCAGGCAGGCTCCCCGACGGCTTCGAGGTAACGGTGTGGTCCTGCAGGGGCCGTCTCTGTCAAGAGCGCGTGGAGATCAACACCTATATCGTGTACATGTAGTGTTTGGTGCACACTGCGAACTATCAGGATACCGATAGTCTTGTGCGGGTAATGGCAGAGAGGCGGCGAACGTGGATATCGCTCGATTGCGCAAGGGGAGCGGCCCCACCGTGCGTCGTATGCTCCTCGGCCACGAGCTACGTCGGTACCGTGAAGCTCGGGGTATCTCCAGGGAGGCCGCGGGCGAGACGATTCGTGCCTCTGCTTCGAAGATCAGCCGGATGGAACTCGGCCGTGTCGGCTTCAAACTGCGCGATGTCGAGGATCTGCTGAAGCTGTACGGGATCACCGACCGTGCCAAGGTGAAGGACTACCTCGAAATCGCCCGGGATTCCAACAAACCGGGCTGGTGGCGAGATTACGGCGACTCGCTGCACAAGTGGTTCACGCGCTACATGGGCTTCGAGGAAGCAGCGGACTACATCCGCATCTACGAGTCGCAGTTCGTCCCGGGTCTGTTGCAGACCGAGGCCTACGTCCGAGAGATCATCACCAGCGGCGGTGAGCCCGACGAGGTCGTCGAGCAACGCATCGACGCCAGGCTCAAAAGACAGAAGCGCATCGAGACCGACGCGGAGATGCGCATGTGGGTCATCCTGGACGAGGCCGCTGTGCGGCGACCGATCGGTGGTCGCGAAATCATGCGTGGCCAGCTGGAACGTCTGATCGAGCTCGCCGAGGACTACGACAACATCACCTTGCAGGTCGTCCCCTTCGCCGCGGGTGCTCACGCGGCCGAGGCCGGTTCGTTCACGCTCCTGCGCTACTCGGAGTTCGAACTGGCCGACCTGCTGTACCTGGAACAGCTCACCGATGCCGAGATCGTCGATCGGCGCAGCGTGGTGGAGGTCTACACAAAGGCGATGACACGGCTCAGTGTCGCTGCTGCCACCCCGGACGAGACGTTGGAGATGCTGCGGGAGATGCTCCAAGACCTGGAGAAGGACGACACCGAGGACTGATGGGCCCTTCGCCCCGCCCCGACCTCGACCCGCCCCGCCTCGGCCGACACCGATGGTTTCTTCGTGGTGGGTGCTTGCCGGGAGAGTCGGGAGCGCCCCCGGCGTACAGCGCTGAACGCCGGGGTGCTCTTCCCGTCCGTGGGTGCCTGGCTCTGCCCATCGATCCTGTCCCTGATGCGGACACAGCCGCCAAAACTTGTTTTTGGACGGCAGGAGCGTGTGGCCGGGCTCGAGCTCGCACCCTTCTCTTTTCGGTTGTCGCCTCAGGTTGCCGATCCCCACTGTGTGATTCTGCCGAGCTTGCCAAGCAGCACAGTGGGGCGGCGGCAGCTCAGCCCTGGGAGGCCTTCGAAGACACTTCCTAGCTGAGCAGGTTGTCGAAGTCCCCTTCCTTGGCGCCGTGGATGAGGCAATCGATCTCTTCCTGCGTGTAGACCAGGGCCGGGCCGGACGGGAAACGGGAGTTACGTACCGCGATCGAGCCGTTGCTCAGCCGTGCCATCTCGACGCAGGCCCCTTGGGAATTGCTGCGCTTGGCCTTTTGCCAGGTCACGCCGGTCAGCTCGGTCGAGTTGATGCCGTTGTAGGTGCTCATTGAGCGCTCACTCCTTTACTTCGAGGGGAAACGTCCCATGCTGATGCACCGTCATATGCACGTGCATCAGCACCGGCACTTTCACAAGCATAGCGTGACCTTGGACACTTGTCCGGTGGTTTCCTGTGTTGTAAGAGGCCTGTGACCGAAAATTTTGACCTCGAACGGCCGGACGGCGCCGGCAGGGGTACGCACATGGGCACAAAAGCCGCGAGATGCCCGATCAGGGCTCCGGACCTGGGCATATGGCGAGGTGGGCCGGGGCGATCAAGGGCAGGCGATGCCGGGGCCGGGCCGGAGGACGGGGCCGACGGTCCGAGGGCGGCGACGGGACGGCGATGCGGTTCCCGGCCGGCAAGGGGCGCAGGTCGGTCACGCACGGTACGCACCGGATGCGGGCACCGGGCCCTCGCCCTTGACGTTCATCAATGCCCGGATGGGCGATCCGTGCGGTCGCCCTCGAACTCCGGGCGCACCTTCGGTGCGGTACTGCGCGGCGGTCGGTGTCGAGCAGAGCGTGGTGAACAGACCCCCTGACCGGCCAAGAAGAGAGGAGCCGGCCGCGGGGTCAAGAGGGTGCACGGCCACCTGCGCGGCCGTGCACCCACACAGCACGAGTCAGTCGTTACCGGACTCCAGGGCGGCCTGGTCGAGCAGGTCGTTCTCCGAACCCTGCCCCCGGGAGGCGATGGTCTGGGCGCCGCCCTCGGGCATGGCGCCGATCAACCCGGTCGAGGCGGCCTGAGCCGCACCGATCGCGGTCGACTGCGAGGTGCCGACCATCCCCAGGCCTGCGTACTCCTCCAGCTTGGCGCGGGAGTCGGCGATGTCGAGGTTGCGCATGGTCAGCTGACCGATGCGGTCCTCGGGGCCGAACGCCGAGTCCTCGGTGCGCTCCAT
>DXDP01000383.1 GCA_019115445.1 Candidatus Nocardiopsis merdipullorum | reverse complement strand
GCCCGCGCGGTACCCGTGGCGGCGGTCCACCCCTTTTCCGTGTTCAACTCCGAAGGGACGTTCGAACGGACGGTCGGGGGTGAGGGTGCGGGATCCACGATCGAACACGCGCTCAACACGGCCCTGTTCAGCGCGGGTGCCTTCGACGCCCTGCAAAAGGCGGCCTCGGGCCGACCGGTCACACGGATCGATCCGTCCGGCCCACCGGTCGGGAGCGAGGTGGAGTTCCTGACCGGTGTCGCGGCGACATCGGGCACACCGGTGGAGCTGTTTCGACTGGCCGGTCCGGTCCCCACCGTCATCGCTCGCCACGGGCAAGGCACGGACTGGACCCTGGGCTTTGGGGCCTCCACCGCGGAGGCCGTGACCGCCGCGATGCGTGACCTGCTTGCCCTGGAACAACTGGTGAAGGACGGGGCCCTGGCCCAGGAAGTGACCGATACGTGGCTGGAGGCCTTCGACCCGAGCTGCCTGGTCCTGGACACCGATGCCCCGGCGCAATCACCGGACCACGCCCGGACCACGGCCGATCAGGTGTGCGCGGCCCTGGCCAAGGACAACCGAAACGCCGTTGCCGTTCGAACCGGAACCCCGGCCCTGGAGCGCTGCGGGGTCCATACGGCCAAGGTGCTGTTCACGGTGTCGTCCAGGACCACCCCGGTCGACGGGAAGGCATGAGGGCCACGACGATGCCGAACCACACCGACGAAGAAACGCCCGACCTCGAACCCTTGGAACACGCGCGGGCCCGGTTGGAGCAGGCCCTGGCCGCAACGGCACCGCTTCCCGGGCAGACGGGTGTGGTGGTACGCACCCTGGGCGAACAGGACCTGCTGTGGAACCCGGACCAGGGTTGGTGGGAAGGGGTCGACCCGAAATCCTCCCTGCTGCCCGTTCTGTTGCACGACCGGTACGTGCTCCTCGGACCGGTCCGAGACGAACCGGTCCTGGCCCCCGGGTGCCTGGTGTGCCTGGCACGTCGGTGGCAACAGCTGCGCCCGGACGAATACCGGGACACGCTGGAGAAGGGGTCCAGGATGAGGGCGCACCGGCCCTTTCCCCACCTGACCGGGTTCGCGCTCGACACGGTGTGCTCCCTGACCCGGGCGTTGACGTCCGAACCCCTGCTGTCCGGGGCCGACGACAACGGCAACCGGTACGTCTACCGCCTGGACCTGGCGGACCTGCGGGTCGAACGCCACCCCCTGCTGCCCGACCCCAGTGCCCGGCCTGTGCCCATCCTGTCGCCGACGGCCCCGAGCACGTCGTGGCAGAGCCACGCCCTCGCCCCAAACACTCCACCGACGCGATGCGTGTGCGGTCCGCGTCCGAGTACCGGATGTCGGAAGCCGCCCTGATCAACCCCGTGTGCGGGGCGCTGTCGGCCCAGGGGCTGCTGCGTTTGGACAACACCACGACGGCCCCGGCGGTGGGGTATGTGTCCGTGCGGGGATCGGGCTACCTGCACCCCTCCTACTGGGGTGGTCACGCCGACACCTACCGCGACAGCCTCCGCCTCGGTCTGCTGGAGGGTTGGGAGCGGTCGGCGGGTCTGATGCCCAAGAGATACCGGCCCTCGGTCAGGGGCACCTACCGGGAACTGGCCGAGGACGCGCTCGACCCCCGCGAACTGGGCACCTACGACCCCGTCTTCTACGAACACAACCCCGAGTACCAGCCCTTCACCGAGGACACCCCGTTGACCTGGGTCTGGGGGCGTTCCCTGGGGCAACAACGCCCGATACTCGTGCCCGAGGTCTCGGTCTACTACCACGGACTGGGGCAGGACCGAAAGATCGTCCAGGAATGCTCCAACGGATGCGCCACCGGTGGCAGCCAGGAGGAAGCGACCCTGCACGGGCTCTTCGAACGAGTCGAACGGGACGCGTTCCTCCTTGCCTGGTACGGGCGTCTTCCGGTGACCGAGATCGACGCCCACAGTTGGCGCTCCCCATCCATCCGATGGATGGTGCAGCGCCTGGCGCTGTGCGGGTACCGGGCACGGTTCTTCGACGCCCGGATCGCCTTTGCCGTCCCCGTGGTGATCGTCGTGGCCGAACGCAAGGACGGTGGCCCGGGCACCCTCTGCTTCGGTGCGGGGGCGAGCCTGGACCCGGAGGAGGCGGCGAACTCGGCACTGCGCGAGGTGGCCTTCGAGGTCCCCAACGCCGAGGCCTACGCCACGCACTCCCGGGAGCGGCTGCTGGCGATGGCGGACGACTTCAGGCGCGTGCGAGAACTGGCGGACCATCCGCGGTTGTACGGGCTGCCCGAGATGCGCCCCCACGCCGACCATCTCCTGGGCTCCCACGGTGATGTGCCCGGGCCGACCGCCCCTGCGGGCCGGGTCTACCGGAAGTGGTACCGGGACCGCCCCCGCCACGACGACCTCACCGACGACCTGCGCTACTGCCGGGACGAACTGGCCCGTTCGGGCATCGACTGCGTGGTGGTGGACCAGACCACCCCCGAACAACTCCGCAGCGGCGTGCACACGGTGTGTGTCCTGACACCCGGACTCTTGCCCATCGACTTCGGCTGGGACCGGCAGCGCGCGCTCCTGATGCCAAGGATCGGCCGGGTCGCGCACGACCTGGGCCGGAGCCGAGCCCGCGTCGACCAGGACCTGGCCGCCGCCGTCCCCCACCCGTTCCCATGACCCGTGCACGAGGCCGTCCCCGTGTACACATCCAGGAGGAGCCCGTCATGACAGCCGTGGACACCTACATCGACGCCATCGTGCGTCGGGCCAGGCAGCCGATGGAGCCACGGGAATTCACCCCCGACTGGGGTGACCAGCCCCGCCGGCACAAGTACTACCCCCAGGCCCTGCACCACCGGCTGCCATCGTCCGATCCTCTGCCCGGGAGCCTCCACGACGGTCTGGGCACCGGAGGTGAGGGTGAGTGGTCGCTGTTCCGGCTCTCCTCCCTGCTGCGGGACTCCTACGGGTTGACGGGGCGGCGTCTGGCCGTGCACGGAAACCCGGACCTGCGTGGGATGCCATGGTTTCCGTCGGCCACGTGGTCGCGGGGGGTGGCCTCGGGCGGTGGCCTTTATCCGTTGGAGATCTACTGGGTCAGCGGTCCCTCCGGGCCCCTGCCGCCCGGAATCCACAACTACAGCGCCCCTCACCACTCCATGCAAAGGCTCCTCACCGGAGATGTGACCCCTCACGTGCGGGCGGCACTGCCGGAAAATGCTCGGCACACCGACCACTATTTGTTGGTCACCGTCAAGTTCTGGAAGAACTCCTTCAAGTACAACAGTTTTTGCTACCACGCCGTCACCATGGACGTGGGAACACTGCTCGGTTCGTGGCGCATCGCGGCCCGGGCCGCCGGTCTGGACCTTCACCCCCACCTCTGGTTCGACGAACCGGCCCTGAACGGGCTCTTGGGGCTGGACCCCGACGACGAGAGCGTGCTCGCCGTCTTGCCCCTGCCCTGGGCCGGAAGCAACCCGCGGCCCGGGGGAGTCCCGGTGGGACGGCCCTCGGTGAGGGCCTCCGAGACGGAGCGGTCACGCCAGGTCGTCCGCTTCCCCCACGTATTGCAGGTCCACAGGGAGATCCTCGATTCCCCCTGGGAGGAACCCGGCACGACCGACCTGGCCAACGCCCGGGCACTGCCTCCCGCCGCGACCACGACACCCCGTCGACTGCCCGCCCCACGCCCGCTCCAGGTGCCGGCCACCACCGCGCTGCGGCAACGGCGCAGCAGTTTCGGAAGGTTCAGTGCGAGCCACCCACTGTCCCAGCAGGACCTGTCCACGATCCTGAGGGCGGCCCACGACGGCTCGACACTGCTCGACGGCACCGGCCTCAGTCGCCTCTCCGTGTTTGCCAACCATGTCGACGACCTGCCGGCGGGAAGTTACGACTTCGCCCCGGAAGATGCCGAACTACGGCCCGTCCAGGAGCACGACGTCGCCACGTTCCTGCAGCGCAACTACTTCCTGAACAACTACAACCTCGAACAGTGCGCCGCCGTGATCACGGTGATCGCCCGCCCCACGGCGGTCACCGAGGCGGTCGGCCCCCGGGGTTATCGCAGGGTCAACGCCGAGGTCGGCGCGATCACCCAGAGCGTGTATCTGGCGTGCGCGGCACTCGATGTCGGCTGCGGAGCCGCCCTTGGTTTCGACAACGTCTCGTACCAGGAGGAACTGCAGATCACGGATGAGACGGAATGGCCGCTGTTGATCCTCATGATCGGCCACGAACGCGAGGGCCAACCGGAGTTCGTGTACCGAAATGTCTGAAGGAACCGACCGTGGAGGCACGATGACCGAGAATGCGACGGCGGTACCGGCACGTCCGCTGTCCGACGACGGCTGGATCAGCACGGACGTGTTCATGCTCAGGGTCGGTGGACTGCCGTGGTCGGCGGTACGACCCCTGGTCTGCGAGGAGACGGCGGCATGGGCGAACACGGTTCTGGTACGTGAAGCCGAGCTGAAGGAGCGCGCCCGAGAACTCAGTGACATGCTCGAACCCCTGGTGACCGTGTACGGCGACCAGGCCCGTCGAGTACTCCTGTCGCTTCGACGGGACGTCTACAACTGTCGGCTGCCCCGAGGCCGGGCCCGGCTCGCCCCGGTGATGCAACTTCTGCCCCAGGACGTGCGTGGGGCGGTCGACGACTGGATCACCGACCGAGAAGAGCTGGACCGGCTACAGGCCAAGGGCGGGCCGCTCCTGGCGGAGGAACTGACAGAGCAACGCTCCCACCTGCGAGGACTTGCACAAGATCCCAGGCTCCGGCACGGGCTCCTCCTTGCCTCCCCCTCGTTGGAGCGCCACCTGCCCACCTACCTCGACGCCGCCCCCGACGCACTCCCCAAGCGTGCACGCAAGATCGAACGCTCACTCCTGGAGTACGTGTTCCGCACGGCCTGCAAGACCAGCCCCTTCAGCACACTGACCGGGGTGGCGACGGGAAGGTTCGAGCCGCTGACGGGCACACCACTGGAGGCCGACCCGCGTGGGCTGGGCGGGCGCAGCCACGTCAGGGTCAACATGGCCGCACTCGGCAGGATCGCCTCCGCCATCGGAGAGGACTGGAAACGCCTCACCGACCTGCCCGTGGCCCTGTCCTCCGGCCACAGCCTGGACCGTGAACGCATCCGCTACGTGCGCAGGACCAAACTCAGCGGTGAGGTCGAGGACCCTGCCGTCTTCGAGTCGCTGCGTGAAGAACTCTTCTTCCTGTCCAACAGCGACCTGCTCAACGAGATCATGGCCCTGCTGGAGGACCGACCCGGTATGAGACTGGGTGAACTCCAGGAGGAACTGACCGCCCCGGGGGTCCGCGAACCCGAGGAACTACGCACCTATCTTCGGGCACTGCTCAGGCTGAGCCTGCTGACTCTGCCGAGCCTGGACATCGACATCCACAGCAACGACCCGCTCCGGACCTTCCGTGACGGACTGGCCGCACTCGACCGACCCTGGTCGGACACGCTCGTGCAGGAGCTCGACCGGGCCGCCGAACTCGCCGCGGCCTACCCGGAGGCGGACACCGACCGACGGCGTGAACTGCGCGACGCCGTCCACGCCGCACTGAACAAGGCGTTGGGGACGCTCGTCCCGGAGGCTGCGGAACTACCCCCGGGGGTCCTTTACGAGGACGTCTCCCTGCCGGACCTGGACGTGCGTGCGGACAAAGACCTCTGGAACGGCACGATCCTGCGCGACCTTCAGAAACTGGCGGGGATCCTGCCGCTGTTCGACATGTTGCTGCCGCACCGGCTCATCCTGTTGGGCTTCTTCCGTGCCCGCTACGGGGAGAACGGCACGTGCGAGGACGTCCTGAAGTTCGTCCACGAGTTCCACCTGGACATCTACGACCAATACCTTCAGGCCGGTGCCCGACGCCAGGACTTCGACGAACAGGGCGAGTACGTCCCCCTGGACAACTGGTTGCGCATGCCGGAGATCGACGCCCTCAACGGTGCCCGTACCGAGTTGATCACTCGTATGAGACGGGCGTACGCGGCATTTTCCGCCCCCGAGGAAGAACTCGTGCTCGACGACGAGTTCATGGAGGCCGTGGCCGAAAAGCTGCCCCCGGCGGTCCACCGGCTCGACTCGCGCAGCTTCTTCCTCCAGGTCGCCCGGCAGGAAGACCGGACGCTGGGGGTGGTCAATCGCTCCTACAGCGGGCTGACCCTGCTGTACTCACGTTTCCTGCACTGTTTCCAACACACGCAAGAGCCCGCCCTTGTCGACGAACTGCGCCAGACCCTGCTTCAGGTGTGCCCCGAGGACGCGGTCCTTGCCGAGTTGACGGGAGGGTACGACAGCACCAACCTCAACCTGCACCCTTCCGTCACCGAGTTCGAGATCGTCTGCCCCGGCGAGTCCAGCTCACGCCCCGAAGCGGAATGCATCAGGGTCGAGGAACTACGGATCCGGCACACCGCCGAGAAGGGGTTGCACCTGTACTGCCCCCGGCTCGACCGCACCGTGATCCCGGTCTACCTGGGCTTCCTCATGCCCTTGGCGCTCCCCGAGGTGCAACGGGCGTTGCTGCTGTTCTCCCCCACGGCGATGGCCCCCCTGGACCTGTGGCAGGGCACGGACGAACCGTTGGGCGACTCGTCCGTCGGCGGCCATCCCCGTGTGCGCTACCGCGACCTCGTGCTGGCCAGACACACCTGGAAGATGAAGCCCTCGCACCTGCCCCGCCGGGAGAAGGGACAGGGCGACGCGGATTGGTTCCTGTCCTGGCAGCGCTGGCGCCGGGAGAACGGGCTTCCGAAGAGGGTGTTCGCCGCCGTCGACACGGTGCTGGGCGCCCGGGGCGACGGACCGGAGGAGACCGGACCGACCCATCCGACCAAACCCCAGTACGTGGACTTCGACAGCT
>DXDP01000382.1 GCA_019115445.1 Candidatus Nocardiopsis merdipullorum | reverse complement strand
GGTCTGAGTCTGTACCAGGTTCTGGAGACGCTCCAGGGGGTGCTGCTGTGCTGGACCGGCGTGTGCAACACCTGCTATCGGCCACTCGCACAGCAGCACCCACCCGACACGAGTTAACAAAGCACTACTAGATCAAGGCGCCGGGAGGCTTGAACAGACCGCCGTCCTCAAAGCCCTCGCCCTCAGGACCTGTACCCTCCGGTTCGGCCACCTCCGTCACCGCTTTCTTCGGCAGCAACGGGCTGGGGTCCCCGTGCCAGGAAATCCTGAGGGAATCTCGGGCCCGGGTGGCCGCGACGAACAGCGTGGACCTCGCCTTCTGTACCTCCTGCCGGTACCGTGCCGGATCACTCTTGCGCACCCTGTCCAGCTCGACGCGGGGCACCAGCCCTTCGCTCACAGCCGCGATGGCCATGTGCTGGTACTCCAGCCCCTTGAACCTGTGCAGGGTACCCACGTGCACCGCCTGCTCGAACCCGGCGGGCGGCCCTTCCCTCCCCAAGGGAGCGGCACGCACCTCCGCCTTGTTCAGCGCGAACTGCACCGCGTTCACTTCTTCCTTGGTGGGCGCGGCCACCGCGATGGAGGGCACCGCGTCGTCCCCGGCGTTGGCGATCAGTTTCTGGGCCCAGTCGACGATGGCGTCGCACTCGGCCACCCAGGTGGGTGAGCCCCGAAAGACGGGACGAGGTCCGCGCAGCACCGACCGATATCCGGACAGGGTGTCGGTGCCGTCGTCCAAGTCGTCCCACTCCTCCTCGCCCAACAGCCCGAGCGCCGAGCCCAGGATCTCTCGGGTGGTGCGGTAGCTGAGGGTCAGTCGGGAGGACCGTCCTCGGATGTTGATGCCGAGTGAGCTCAGGGAGACCCTGTTGTCGTAGATACGTTGGTGGGTGTCACCGGTCAAGAAGATGTCGTTCTCGCCGTGGTCGACCACGGAGCGCAGCAGGGTCCAGTGTGCCGCGCTCAGGTCTTGGGCCTCGTCCACGACCACGTGTTCGTAACGGAAGCGCAGACGGGTGAAGGACTCGTCGGCCCGGTGTAGGAATGGACCTCCTTCGCGTGCCTCGCGTTCACGGTGGGCGACGACCTTGGCTGCCCGTTCGGCTTCGACCTGGGCGGCGGCCTGGGCCACCTGTTGGAAGGTCCACACTCCCTTCTCCTCCAGGCGCATGGTGAACCGTTCCACCAACTGCCAGATCTCGGCGCGCTGGGCGCGGCTGATGCGTTGGCCGCGCCCGGCCCGGCGGGCCCGGAAGTAGTCCGAGCGGGAGCGGATGCCCTGGCCGAGGATCACCTGGTTCCACTCGTCCTCGAGGAATTCGGGGGTCCAGCGCTGTTCACCGAGTTCGGTGACCATGCTCCGCCACTCGCGGCCGACCTGGGTGTCGAAGATGGGTCTGCGGCCGTGTCCGCCCTGTCCGCTCTCGTTGACCACGCGAAAGCTCAGTTTGTCGATGTTGACGATGTCGACCCGGTCCACGACCTCCTGACCGGCCAGGTCCAGCAGCCGGTGACGCAGATCGACAGCCAGGTTGGTGTTGTAGGTGGTGAGCAGGACCGCCTTGCTCCGTCCCGGGGGAAGGTTCTCCACCAGGTGTTTGACTCGGTGCAGGGCCACGATGGTCTTTCCGGTGCCGGGACCGCCGCTGACCCGGGCGGGGCCACGGTAGGTGCGTTTGACGAGCTTTTCCTGGGTGGGGTGCAAGAACACCTTCCAGGCGGAGAAGTCGTCCTCCAGGACCTCACGCAGGTCGGTGTCGGAGGTGGTGACTCGGGTGGTCCGTCGGGCCAGTGCGGCGGAGATGTCGGTGGTGTCGACCGGGTCGGTGGCTGTGACCGGGCCGGTGATGTCCTTGAGGACCTCGTCGTAGTCGCGACCGTCGACGAGGGCGAGCAGGACCTCCTCGGTGTGGGCGGGGGCGCCGTAGACCAGTTCCAGGAGTTGGCTCTCGGTGCGTACCGCAAGGGCCTCGTCGATCAGGCCTTCGGCGACGCCGAGCGCACGGAACCGCTCAGGGGTGTGGTCGGCGAACAGCGGTGTGGCCGGGGGCTCACTGCCTTCGGGGATCGAAGGCTCCGGTCCGGGTTCCGGTGCGACGACGGGCTCGGGCGTGGCCTCCTCGACACCTTGGTCCGGGGTCTGCTCGACGGTCGGTGCTTCCTCGGTGCTTTCGTGCGACTGCACGATCCCGAAGATCTCCAGCGCACCGGTGACCTGGTTGACTTCGTACCGGAACCGGTCGAGGTGGTCGTAGACGTGCTGGCGTTTACGCACCCCTACCAGGATGTAGTCGCCGCCGCCCACGTGGAACAGCAACGCCCGGTAGTCGGCGTTGATCCGTGCCGAGAACAGTTTGTCGTGCCCTTTGAGCTGTTGGAACTTCAGCCCGGTGGCGTTGGGGTTCTCCCGGAACTTGTACTGGAAGTCGTACAGGGCGCCCTTGACGTTCTGGGGGAGTTTGCGGATCTGCTTGTCCGCCTTGTCCAGCAGCCGCAGGGTGGTCTTGGTGGGCACACTCATCCCTTCGTCTTCTCCCCGTCACGAGCGGGCCGTTCGGGCTGCTCCTGGGGGTGATCGATGGTCACGGTCACGAGGTCGACCAGTTCGGTGACGTTCCAATCACAGGCTTCTCGAACGTGCCAGCCGGCCGCAGTGTAGGCGTCCACGCAGCGGTCGCGTTCCTCCACGCCACCTTGGAGTTCGGCGGGCAGCACCACGGCCACGCCTTGGTCGGGCCAGGCCAGTTCGGCGACCCACATCCCGGAGGCGTCCAGTTCGTGACCGACCTCGGGAACGGGGACGCTGCGTCGGGACAGTTCCTCGGCCAGGGCGGTCAGTGCGGGGTCCTCGATCTCCATCAGCTCCCAGACCTGTTCCCAGGCGGGGTCGCTGACGGCGGTGTCCGCCGCCATGACCGGTTGCGTGGTCTCGCCGAGCCCCGTCGGGTCCACCACTTCGTCCGTGGTCGGTGCCTGCCCGCTCGGGGTCGCTTCGGTGGGGTCCGGTTCCACCCAGTCCACCTCGACACGGTCCGTTTCCGTCCTGGGGGCGGAGGAGACCGAACGCAGGAGTGTGTCTCCCAGCAGTTCATCGATCTCCGTATCCGCCGGTGGGCGTTGGGCCACGCTCTCGTCGAGGCCGTGTCCACCAAAGGCGGCCAGGGACGCGGCGTCGAAGGTGTCCAGAGTGCTCAGCGCCAACTGTGCGCCGTCCCCGCCCTGGGCGGGCAGGAACTGCACGAGGTTGCCCCAGTACAGCCAGGCCTTCCACCGGCGTTTGTGTGCGTCGACGTCGGCGGTGATGGTTTCGGTGCGGTCGTCCAGTACCACCACGGCGCTGAAGGCCTTCTGCACCAATCGGAGGATGACCATGACCGGCAGGCCCGAGGCGTCGTTCCCGCGAACGAGCAGGCAGTCCCCTTGCCGGTCCCGGTCGGGCAGCACCCGCCCCTCCAGTACGGAGGTGAACCGGGGCACCATCGCGATGCCCCGCGACTGGGTCCGGTCGGTGCCCTGGAGCCCTCCCACCCCGGCCACCAGGGCGGCGGCGCGCACGGCCCACACCTTGTCGTCGGGGTCGGTGAGGTAGGCGAAGAGAGCCTGCGCCGGGTTGATCCAGGTGTACCGTTCCAGTTCCTTGGGGTCACCGCCGGTGAACGCCTTTTGGGCGGCCATACGCCCGCCCGTTCCGTAGGGCGCCCAGACCGGGGGGCTCTTCTTCATGAAGGCCGCGCCCTCACCCTTCTCCAGGAACTCCACGTCGTCCCAGGTGAGTTGGAAGACGGTGATGTCCTGCGAGCGCAGCCAGGCGCGTTTGGCGGCGTCGTCGGCGATCCGGTTCTTGTCCGGGGCGGCGTGGTAGCGGTATCCGTCCAAGTACACGGCGACCTGGTGGCGGGCCGAGTCCAGGCGACGGAACACCACGTCGGGGCGGGTGAGGCCGATGGTGTTCTGCAGGATCACCTCCCAGCTCACCACCCCCTGGTCGGTGTTGAGTCGTAGGACTCCCTTCTTGCGGCCGTTCATCTCGCCTTCGCGTCGGAAGGAGCGGGTGCCGTCACCCTCCTGGGCCCAGCGTTCCAGTGCGCCGAGGAAGCGTCCCTCCAGTTCGCTCTCGATCTGGTCCCACAGGGAGATCAGGCCGGTGTGGGCGACCTGGTCGGTGCGCCAGTCGTCGAGCAGGTCGGCGAGCATGCCCCGGGCCACGTCACGGTCGGCGAAGGGGAACTCACGGTCGTCGACGTGTGCGAGCAGGCAGCGGTGGCAGGCCGGGCGGCCGGTGGGTTCGTGGGCGCAGGGGCACTCCTCCAGCATCTGTCGGGCGGCGGTGAGGATCTTGTGGATGCCGTCGGCGCCCTTGCGTGGGTTCAGGTAGCCGCTGCCGCCGGGCAGGGTGTCGTAGACGACCAGGTAACGGCGCTGGTGGCCGGTGTCGGTGTCGGGCATGGTGGCCACCACGGCGTCCAGGTGGTCCAGGGCGCCGCCGTAGACGCGGGCGAACCCGGCCATGAGCGCGGCTTTGAAGCTGACCATGCGTTCTTGGGTGTGCACGGTGGCCACCGGCAGCAGGATGCGCAGTGCCTCGGTGCGCAGGGTGTGTGCGAGCAGCAGGGGTAGGTGTTCGACGTCGTCGCCGCGCCGCTGCGGACACCAGGGCCGGTGGTAGCTGCGTTCGTTGTTGTACTGGCTGCCCAGCACCCCGGACAGGGCCTGGACCGGGTCACCTGCGGTGGCGCCGCCGCAGGCCCGACACACCTGGAAGGGGTTGATCGCCATCTGTTCGCCGGCGAAGGAGACCTCGGAGGTGCGGTTGGAGCTCTGTCGGCCCAGGTTGAATCGGCGCACCGTGGCCTGGCGGGTGAACTCCACGCCGAAGGCGTGCTTGGCGTGGCGCCAGGCACCTTCCTCGATCTTGTCGGCGAGGATGTCCACGGCCACGGCCGTGTGGTAGTGCTCGCGGCGCCGGTCGTCGTGGTCGTCGCGGATGAGTGCGTCCTCGCGGCGGTCGCGGGCGTGCACGCGGGTGGGTTCCAGGACCAGGTGCAGGCTGGAACGGTCACCGATGAAGGCGTTCTGGCAGCGTGGGCAGGGCGAGGTGTCGTTCTCGGCGTTGTGGGTGCGCACGTACCCACAGGCCGGGCAAACGCGCCAGGGGTGGTAGGCCTGCCGGGCCCGGGAACCGATGTCCAGGCCGTCGATCTGGTGACGAAATCCCCGCACGTAGTAATGGTTTCCGGGGGCGAACTCGGTCAGGGCCATGCGGGCGGCGCGTCGGTATTCACGCACTTCGGAGCGGAAGGCCCGGTCGCCGTCGGGGCCTTCCTCGTCCCAGGTGAGGGTGGCCTCCAGGTCGACGGCGCCGTCGATGAGCGAGTAGTTGGGCAGTACCCCGTACTCGACCAGTACGCCGTGTGCTCCGGCGCGGCCGATTTCGCCGATGCGGCGTTGCACGGCGGCGCGTTCGGCCCTCAATGCGCGTTTGCGGCGTTTTTGTTCGGGGTCGGAGTCCAGGAGGCGGTCGATCTCGTTCTTGACGGTGGCCACGCGTTCGCGCAGGTCGTCGAGGCGT
>DXDP01000381.1 GCA_019115445.1 Candidatus Nocardiopsis merdipullorum | reverse complement strand
AGCGGTACCGGGTATCCGAACTGGCGGATCCCGTTGACCGATGGCCAGGGGGAACCGGTACTCGTCGACGAGTTGCTCGCCGACCCGCACATGAGCGCGCGTGTCCGACGCACCCTGGGCAGGCTCGGAAGGACAGAACGAGGGATCTGAGCGGATACGACAGCGGCCCCGAAGAATCCACCAATTACCGGAGTTCCTTCGGGGCCGCCGATGTTCTTCGACCGGCTCCTCAACCGCTCACGTGCGTTCCTGGCCGGCGGCGACGTCGGTGGCGCGGGCCTTCATGGCACGCTCGACACCTGCACGGCCCTCGATCAGAAGGCGTCGTAGAGCCGGTGCGGGAGACTCCTTGGCGATGTAGTCGTCGGTGCGCTCCAAAGTGGCTTCCTCCACCAGAGCACCCGGGTACATGATTTCGGCGAAACTCTGTGCGAACTCGCCGGTCCACTTCTCCCAGGCCGGAGCCAGATGCAGGAAGTACTTCTCCACGTAGGGGCGGTACAGCTCGGCCTGGCCGGGCTCGGTGAAACCGAGCAGGGTGGCCCGGAACTCGGCGTTGGCCAGTTCCTCCCCGACGATGCGCTTCCAAGCGGTGGCCTTGGCCTCGGGGGTCGGGATCGCCGCACGGGCACCGGCGGCGTGCCGTTGACCGGTCGCGGTCGGATCCGCCTTCAGCTCTGCGGCGATCTCCGTCTCCCCGGCCCAACCGGTGGCAACCAGGCGACGCAGCAAGGTCCAACGCAGGTCGGTGTCCACGGTCAGGCCGTCGACGGTGATCGCACCGTCCAACAACCCCCGGAGCAAGGAGAGGTGGCCATCGTCCACCGCGACACCGGCGAACGCGTTGGCGTAGGCCAGCTGCAGGTCGCTGCCGGGTTCGGCCGCGCTGAGCAGCTCCTGGATCCGGTCGGCGAGTCGGGAGAGGCCGACGGGACGCCAGGAAGGGTCGGCGTAGTTGATGAGCGCGCCCGTTGCCTGACGCAGCAGGGTCTGGGCGACCATGACGTCGTCGACACCGTCGATCCCCGAGATCACCAGCTGGACGTAGTCCCGGGCAGGCATCTCGGCGTCCCGGGTCATGTCCCAGGCAGCACCGAAGGCCAGTGCCCGGGGCAGGGAGTCCCGGATCCGGCCGACGTCCTCCATCACGGTGCGCAAAGAACGCTCGTCCAAACGGATCTTGGTGAAGGTGAGGTCGTCGTCGTTGACCAGAAGCAGGTCGGGCCGGGCCTTGCCGACCAGTTCGGGAACCTCGGTGCGTTCACCGTCAACGTCCAGCTCCACCCGATCACGGCGCACGATGCCGTCCTCGGTCCGGTCGTACAGGCCGATCGCCAAGCGGTGGGAGCGAAGGGTCGGGTGCTCGGGGTCGGCCTCCTGCAGCACGGCGAACGAGGTGTAGGTACCGTCCTCGGCCAAGGTGAAGTCCGGGCGCATGGTGTTGACGCCGGTGGTCTCCAACCACTGACGGGACCAACCGGAAAGATCCCGGCCGGAAGCGGCCTCCAGGTGCGTGAAGAGGTCCTTCAGCTCGGTGTTGCGGTAGGCGAACTCCTGGAAGTAGGTGCGTACGCCCGCGAAGAACGAATCCACCCCCACGTACGCCGCGAGCTGTTTGAGCACCGAGGCACCCTTGGCGTAGGTGATGCCGTCGAAATTGACCTCCACGGCCTGGATGTCGACCATGTCTGCGGCCACCGGGTGGGTGGAGGGCAGCTGGTCCTGGTGCAACGCCCAGGCCTTCTCCACGTTGGCGAACGTGGTCCAGGCATCCGTCCACCTGGTCGCGTTGACCATGCTGTGGACACTGGCGTAGGTGGCAAAGGACTCGTTGAGCCACAGGTCGTCCCACCAGCGCATGGTCACCAGGTTGCCGAACCACATGTGCGCCATCTCGTGAAGGAGGGTCTCGGCGCGACGTTCGTACCGGGCGTCGGTGACCCGGGAACGGAAGACGTAGTCCTCCAGGAACGTGACCGCCCCGGCGTTCTCCATCGCCCCGGCGTTGAACTCGGGTACGAACAGCTGGTCGTACTTGCCGAACGGGTGACGGATGCCGAACAGCTCGTGGAAGAAGTCGAAGCCCTGCTTGGTGACTTCGAAGAGGGCCTCGGCGTCCAGGTGTTCGGCGAGGGAGGCACGGCAGAACAGGCCCAGCGGGATGCCGTCGTGCTTGTCACGCACCACGTGGTAGGGGCCGGCGATCAACGCGGTGATGTAGGTGGGGATGCGCGGGGTCGGCGGGAAGTGCCAGCGCACTCGACCTTCGACCCCTGTGTCGGCGCGTTCGGTCGCGGGGGTCTGGTTGGAGATCACTTCCCACGAGGGCGGGGCGAACACGGTGAGTTCGAAGCAGGCCTTCAGGTCGGGTTGGTCGAAGCACGCGTACATGCGCTGTGCGTCGGCGGTCTCGAACTGGCTGTACAGGTACACCGCTTCGTCGACAGGATCCACGAAACGGTGCAGGCCCTCACCGGTGCGCATGTAGGCCGCGTCGGCCACCACGGTGAGTTCGTTCTCGGCCGCGACCTCGGGCAGGACGAGTCGTTCTCCGTCGAAGAGTTCACCGGGGTCCAGGTCGGTGCCGTTCAGTGTCGCGGACAGGACCCGGGGTGCGACCAGCTCCACGAATGTTCTCGCACCCGGTTCGGAACTGCTGAAGCGGATGTTCGTGGTGGACCGGAAGGTCTCATCACCTGTGGTCAGGTCCAGTTCCACGGTGTAGGAGTCGACGTCAAGGATCCGCGCCCGCTCCCGAGCCTCGTCCCGTGTCAGGTTTCCTGCCACGCCACGCTCCTTCCACGGCCGCCGTCGTCGCCGGCCGGAAATCGTTGTCGTCCGGCTACGATCCTGCCACGCGCCGGGCCGGAATGTGCAACCGATCGTCAAGGTTGAAGTTGAAGGAACCATCGATTTCAAGGAGCACATGATGACGCAAGCAGCCGCGGAGCAGGAGACCCTCCACGCCGACATGTGGTTCGACCCCGCGTGCCCATGGGCATGGATCACCTCGCGCTGGCTGGTCGAAGTCGAAAAGGTACGCCCGGTGAAGGTGCGCTGGCGGGTGATGAGTCTGGGGGTGCTCAACGAGGGGCGGGACCTTCCCCAGGACTACAAGGAGAACATCGAACGCGGCTGGGCGACGGTACGCGTGTGCATCGCCGCCGAAGAGCGCTTTGGTTCTCAGGTCCTGGGTGGCCTGTACACGGCCCTCGGGACTCGTTTCCACAACAAGGCCGAACCCCAGACGGAGGAGACCCTGCGGGCCGCGCTCGCCGATGCCGACCTGCCGGAGGACCTGGCCGAGGCCGGGCGGAGCGATGAGTACGACAAGGCCCTGCGCCTCTCGCACGGAAAGGCCATGGAACTGGTCGGCGAGGACGTCGGTACCCCGGTGATCCAGGTCGAGGGTGTGTCGTTCTTCGGTCCGGTGGTCAGCCCGACCCCACGGGGTGAGGACGCAGGCAAGCTGTGGGACGGTGTCCGCCTGGTCGCCGGAACCGACGGCTTCTTCGAGCTGAAGCGCACCCGCACCCGGGAGCCCGCATTCGACTGAAGCACGGACGGCACCCGAACCCCTGAAGGGAACCCTTACATGTCCGGACTCGACGACGCGCGTAGAAGTGCCTTCCTCGACGGCCTCGACATCCTGCCCGAGACCACCGGTGACGAGACATCGGTGGGGTGGGGAGACCGGGAGGAGGACTCCACCGCGCGGTTGATCGCCGAACGTCCGCCGCACTGGGACTGATGTGAGCGGCCGGGGGCCGCCCCCGGCCGTGACCCATCCGGGAAACGACCGGTGGTGTGCTCCTTGCCTGCCAAGTCGGATTCCGTTCTGGGACAGTGAAGGCATGCGTTCTCTCTACATCGACGGATCCTGGCAGGATTCTGCCTCCAGCGAGGCCCTGGACGTGGTCAACCCGGCGACAGAGCAGGTCATCGACGCCGTCCCCGCCGGAGCGGCGGAGGACGTCGACCGGGCCGTTGCCGCTGCCGCCGCGGCCTTTCCCACCTGGTCGGAGCTTCCCCCTGCCGAGCGGGTGGCCTTCCTTGCCAAGGCCTTGGAGATGTTCAACTCCCGTATCGACGACATCGCTGCGACCCTGACCCGCGACATGGGGGCGCCCAAGGCCTTCGCGCGCAAGGTGCAGGCCGGACTTCCCGCCCTCATGTTCAAGACCTACATCGACCTGGTCCAGGAACACGGTGAGCGCTACTTCACCGGAGAAGAGGTCGGTAACTCCCTGGTGGTGCACGAACCGATCGGTGTGGTCGGTGCGATCACCCCGTGGAACTACCCGCTGCACCAGATCGTCCTCAAGGTCGTCCCGGCCCTGCTCGCGGGCAACACGATCGTGCTCAAACCCAGCGAGATC
>DXDP01000380.1 GCA_019115445.1 Candidatus Nocardiopsis merdipullorum | reverse complement strand
GGCGAAGGAGTTGTACAGGTTCCCCCCGGCCATCTGGTGGGACAGTGCCACCAGAAGGTCGATGTCGTGGGGGTTTGCGACCATGCCGAGGGCGAACAGTTCGGCGGGGAGCGGCTCCCCACTCCCCATGGTCCGGTTTCTCATCTCGAGCAGGTTGGTGGGTTGCTTGGGGACGGGACGCAGGTCCTTGGCGAGCAGGATGTGGGAGGCCCCGGTGATCTCGGTGACGATGCGCTTCGATTCGGTTGGCAGGAAACCCAGCAGGTAGCTGACCCATTCACCCGCACGGTCCAGTCCGGCCCGGTTGGCGCCCTCCTGGAGCAGGCCGGCCAGGTCCGGGACCCGGGCACACACGGCTTCGTAGCACGCAAGCTCGGCCTGCAGGATCTTCACGCCCTCGGGTTTGTCGACGACGGCGAGCCGGTTGCGGGCGCGATGGTAATGCTGCTCGTCGGGTGCCTCGGCGGCCCAGATCTCGTACTGGGCACGGACCTTCTCGACATCGTTGTCGGCGGCCCAGGCCACCTCCTCACGCCATTGTTCGAGATCGCGGGCCACGGGCAGGCGTTCCTCGGCGTGTGAGCCGACCAGCTCCAGAAGGAGACTGAGGGGCCGCCACCGGTCGGTGACCGGGGTGTCCTCGGAGCAGGCGATGTCGACCAGGAAGTCGACGGCCTTGGGCGCCGCAAGATGTCCCGGTGCGGGAAAACGGATGATGTCGTGGAGTTCGGACAGTGCCTTGTCGCTCCCGGCGAGCTGATCGAGCAGCTCGGGGATGCGTTGCCCACCTTCGGGGGCCAGGGCCGGCCAGTCCACTCTGTGTGCGTCGTTGGGGTCGTTTTCCGTGGTCGCATTCATGTCTTCGATTATCCCGCCCACGAGGTTGTGTGCGAACTGTCAAAACCTGTCCGTCTTCCCCGAAACGGACACGAAGTGGAAGGGGATCGGTCAAGACCCGGTGGTCTCAGACCTTGGTGACGGCCGGGTCGGGGCGCAAAAAGACATCCCGCAGGGCCTTTGCGCCGGCACCGATCTCACGGACATGGCCGATGAGGGTGGCTCTGCGTCGAGCGTCGAGGCTGTGGTCACCGACCCCGACGGCGTCGATGCCCACGGCACGGGCCAGGGCGATGGTGCGGGGCAGATGGAAGGACTGGGTGACCATGGTGGCGGCACGGACATCGAAGAGGTCACGCACGCGGACACATGTGTCCCAGGTGCGGTAACCGTGGCGGTCGGCCTCGATCCGCTCGGCGGGGATCCCGTGTTCGACCAGGTGGGCGTGCATGGTGTCCGTCTCGTGGCGGGAAACCGTACGGTTGTCACCGGAGACGATGATCCGGTCGACGCGTCCTTGCTCGTACAGGCGCACGGCCAGGTTCAGGCGGCGGGCCAGAAGGGGTGAGGGGCCGTCCTTCCACACTGCGGCGCCGAGGACGACGGCGACGGGGCGATGGGGTGCGTTCTCCACATCATGGCGGCGGCCCAGGCCCGCCAGTCGTGTCCAGAGCAGGGGGGCGAACACGCACGCGACGATCCCACCCAGCGCGATCCAAGCCCCCACCTGCTACCGCCTTTCCCACTCCTGTTGTCCTGCGCTCCTGCGCGCACCCCGTGATGGTGTATTTCGTATCCGGACAGGGGCCGGGTCAGCCGCCGAAGATGCTCGACCACTTGGAGGCGCGTTTGTGACGGACCCGTATTGTGGCGCCCTGTCCGGTGCCGGTGATGACGAAGTGCGGGGCCGGCGGGTTGGGCAGGGAGTTCACGTCTGCACGCAGAGTACCGAACCAGGACGAGTCGAGGTCGACCTCGGCCGTGGCTTCCTCCGGCAGGAGGAGGTCACCGGTGCCCCAGTCGCACACCAGGTGGATCTTGGTGACCGGTGCGGCAAGACGGGCTTCTCGGAAGTCGAGGCGTGTGGCGCCGAACCTGTTGTCGATCTCGATGCGGGCGGGGGCCTGCCAGTCTCCTTTGCGGATGACCGGGCCACCCTTGGAGTTGATCACCATCGGGGAAGGGGAGGAGGTGCCTGCGGTCTGCCCGTAGGGGGCGGGCGCGGGTGTGGTGCTGTGCGTGGGGCCGCCGGTTCCGGGCAGATCGCCGGTCAGGGGTTCCAGATCGGCGTAGGTCTTGGCGGCGTAGGTGGCGTCGAGCCGTTCATCGAGTTCGTCGAGGGTGATACGGCCTTCTGCGGCGGCTTCGCGCAAGACTTCGGCGACCTGGTCACGCTCGGCATCGGAGACGCGCAGTCGGTTTCTGTCGTGGGGGGCCACTGCCTTGTCCGATCCTTTCGCGCGCTTCTTTTGTCACCACCACCGTAGAGCATGAGGTCTGTACCGCCCTACGGTTCCTTGTGGATTCCGGGGCGGGTGCCACCTTGACCGTTCGTGGCCGATGACGTGCCGGAGTCGGCTCCGATGTGGACGGGCGGACGTTTGGGTATTGCTTCTGCAAAGACGGTTGCGTCGAGGCGGACCCGGGTGGCTGAGGGCTCTGCCGGGGTAGGACGGACCCCGGCAGAGTCCTGAACCGCAGGTTGCTCCTTTGTGCCCCTGCACACCCCACGATTT
>DXDP01000379.1 GCA_019115445.1 Candidatus Nocardiopsis merdipullorum | reverse complement strand
GGGGGACGGCCCCGTGCGCACAATTCTTCCAGGGCAGGAACACCCAATCGGATACCGGACACGTAGCAGTACCGTCGCTGCATAGACCCCCCTCGACTGTCACCAGCACTGTACGCACAGTGATATTCATGGGTCGGGACGAACACGCCGGGCGCCCTTGCGATCATCGCAGGGGCGCCCGGCGCGGGGAACGAGGGGTGATCAGCCCTCGTCGTCTTCTTCCTCTTCCTCGGAGGCTTCTTCGTCAGGGGCCTCTTCGGCCTCGGGGTCGGCCTCTTCCCCACCTTCCTCACCCTCCTCGGGCGGAGGCGGGGCGTCATAGGCACCGAGGAGGTCGACCACGAAGACCAAGGGGCCGTGGGGCTGACCCATGCCGGTGTCCTCGTCGCCGTAGGCCAGGTCCCCGGGGATCGCCAGGAGCAGACGGCTGCCGACCTTCTGTCCGACCAGGCCGTCCACCCACCCCTGGATGACAGAACCTTCCTCGACGGCGAAGTCGACGGGGGCTCCACCGTTGGCCCAAGAGGAGTCGAAGGGTTCGTGGTTGCCGTCCTCGTCCGGTTCCCATTGGACACCGGTGTACTGGACGATGACCTGCTGGCCTTCCTCGACCTCGTTGCCGTTCCCCTCGATGAGGTGCTCGGTGACGAGCTCGTCGGGTGCCTCCTCGTCCTCGGGGATGGTGATCTCCGGTTCGGAGTGTCCGTCCTGGGCGACGGTCGGCATGTCCTCACCAAGATCCTCGGTCTGTTGACCAGGAACGACCGCACCCGTACCGAAGCGTTCCATCAGGTCGATGACAAGAACGGTGGCCCCCTCGGGCACCTCCTGGCCCATCTCCTCTGCCTGTGCACGCTCCTCCGGGGAGGCTTCGGGCATCACGTACACGGCCCGGCTGCCGATCGGCTGACTCACCAACGGTGAGGTGATCTCCTCGGGCATCTCCGCCATGCGGATGAGGTCGGGGGCACCGGTCTCGTAACTGGACTGTTCCTCAACTGTCTCGCCCTGACCGGGCCCGGTCCACTGGAACGTGGCGACATTGGCGACGACGAGATCGTCGGAACGCACCAGGCCGTCCTCGCCGGCACCCTCCTGGACGATGCCGTCGATCGGTTCGTCCGGCGGTTCTTGATCGGGAAAGACCACATCGGGGGCCTCTCCGACCTCACCACTCACTTCTGGCAACCGGGAGTCGAGCTCGTCCTCCCCCATACGCAGAAAGGCTGGTGTCCGCCATTCCTCGGGAAGGGAACCGCAACTGGAGACCACCAGCGAAAGGGCGGTCAATGGCACCGCGAGGGCGGCAGCACGTCGGCGCATGAGTCACAACCTCTGATTTCCGGCTCAGGACAGGGTCACACTACCGAATAGTGCGACTTCGTCCACCCGGGGGGAGGACCGGGCACATCACCCCGGTCATGAGCGGGCGGTGTCGCGAGCCTACCTGCGACACCACCCTGCTTCTCACATACCGGCGATGAGCTTTTCCACTCGTTCGTCGACCGATTTGAAAGGGTCCTTGCACAGCACGGTGCGCTGTGCCTGATCATTGAGCTTCAGGTGCACCCAGTCGACGGTGAAATCACGGCGTTGTTCCTGGGCACGGCGGATGAACTCCCCACGCAAACGTGCCCGGGTCGTTTGGGGAGGCACCGACTTGGCCTCGAAGATCTTCAGATCGTTGACGACACGGTCCATCTGGCCGCGCCTTTGCATCAGGTAGAACAGCCCGCGGTCGCGATGGATGTCGTGGTAGGTGAGGTCGAGCTGGGCCACTCTCGGTGAGGACAGCGAGAGGTCGTACTTGCTCCGGTAGCGTTCCAGCAGCAAGTACTTGGCCATCCAGTCGATCTCCTGGGAGACCATCTCGAAGTTTTGCGTCTCGACCGCTTCCAGCGCGCGTTGCCACAGGTCCAGAACTCGTTTACCGGTGGCATCGGTGCCCTGCCGGTCGACGTAGCTCTGCACCTTTTCCATGTATTCGCGTTGGATCTCCAACGCACTGGCCTCACGGCCGTTGGCCAAACGTACCTTGCGACGTCCGGTCATGTCGTGGCTGATCTCGCGGATCGCCCGAATGGGGTTTTCCAACGTGTAATCGCGCATGACCACGCCGGCCTCGATCATCTGCAGCACCAGATGGGTGGCTCCGAGCTTGAGCAGCGTGGTGGTCTCGCTCATGTTGGAATCACCGACGATCACGTGCAGTCGACGGAAACGTTCGGCGTCGGCGTGGGGTTCGTCGCGGGTGTTGATGATGGGACGCGAGCGAGTGGTGGCCGAGGAGACACCTTCCCAGATGTGTTCGGCACGCTGGCTGACACAGAACAGAGCACCACGCGGGGTCTGGAGCACCTTTCCCGCACCACAGACGATTTGCCGGGTGACGAGGAAGGGGATGAGGACATCTGCCAGTCGGCCGAATTCACCGTGCCGACCCACCAGGTAGTTCTCGTGGCAGCCGTAGGAGTTACCGGCCGAGTCGGTGTTGTTCTTGAACAGGTAGATGTCTCCGGCGATGCCCTCCTCGTGCAGGCGCTGCTCGGCGTCTATCTGCAGCCCCTCCAGGATGCGCTCACCGGCCTTGTCGTGGGCGACCAGGTCCACGAGGTCGTCACACTCGGGGGTGGCGTACTCGGGGTGGCTGCCCACGTCCAGATACAGGCGGGCGCCGTTGCGCAAGAACACGTTGCTGCTGCGCCCCCAGGAGACCACTCTGCGGAAGAGATACCGGGCGACCTCGTCGGGCGACAGGCGGCGCTGTCCCCGGAAGGTACAGGTGACCCCGTACTCGTTCTCCAACCCGAAGATCCGTCGTTCCACGTGGTTCCACCCACTTCCCGTCACCGGGTGGGACGACGGGACGCCGTCCCACCCTTCCCGGTCGGTGCGATGCCGAGAGGACGCCGCACCGTGGTCATCGCTTACAGGTCACTCATCGGTCCGGTCCTCACCGGTCGTTCCACTGTCGGGGGTGCTGCTGCTTTGTCCCTTGCCCTCCTCCAGGAGGCTGATGAGGCGCCGGCCCTGGATACGTCGGAACTTGCGGTGACTGCGAGCCCGTTCCAGAACGGCGACCTCGAGGTTGGTTGCCTCCAGCTCACGCTCTTCACCGTTTTCATGGGCAAGGGCACGGGTGGCGGTGTTGAGCGCCGCACTGAGCGATGCGTCCGCCACGAACCGGTCCTTGAGCTGTTCGGAGACGTGCTCGGAGGAGCCGCCGACCGCCACAAAGCCCTGTTCGTCGACGATGGAGCCGTCGAAGGTGATGCGGTAGATCTCGTCCTCGTCCGCGGTGTCACCGACCTCGGCGACGACGATCTCGACCTCCCAGGGCTTGAGGCTCTCACTGAAGACCGTGCCCAATGTCTGGGCATAGATGTTGGCCAGCTGACGACCGCTGACGTCCTTGCGGTCGTACTGATAGCCACGCACGTCGGCAAAGCGCACCCCCATCAGCCGCAGGTTCTCGAACTCGGGGTAGCGCCCGACGGCGACGAAGGCGAGACGGTCGTAGAGTTCGCTGATCTTGTGCAGGGTGCGGGACATGTTGTCCGCCACCAGCAGGATGCCACCCTCGTACTGCAGGACGACGGCGCTGCGGCCACGCGCGATGCCTTTGCGCGCGTAGTCCGCCTTGTCCTTCATCTGCTGTTCGGGGGCCACGTAGAACGGCATCGACACCGCGGATCGTTCCTTACCTAGTCGGGAGATGTCTGGCGTGGGGCCTACGGCCGGTTCAGCTCAGTGAGGCCGTGGGACCGTCGGGGTCGACGGCGCGCCGTTCGACCACCCTGGTCGCCAGTTCGGCGACCTCGTCGGTGTCCATCCGCCGGTGCCCGTCCTCGGTGATGACGTCGACGAGAGGATAGATCTTGCGGTGCAGGTCGGGTCCGCCGGTGGCGGTGTCGTCGTCGGCGGCGTCGTAGAGCGACTCCAGGGCGACCTCGACGGCGTTGGTCTCCGACAGATCTTCCTTGTAGAGCTTCTTGATCGAACCCCTGGCGTAGACCGATCCGGACCCGATGGAGTGGTAGCGGTGTTCCTCGTAGCGTCCGCCCACGGCGTCGTAGCTGAAGACGCGGCCCTGCTCGGAGTTTTCGTCGTATCCCACCAGCAGGGGGATCACGACGAAGCCCTGCAGAGCCATGCCGAGGTTGCCGCGGATCATCTGCGCGAGTTTGTTGGCCTTACCTTCGAGGGAAAGCGCCCTTCCCTCCATCTTTTCGTAGTGCTCCAACTCCACCTGGTAGAGGCGGGCGAGCTCGATGCCGATCCCGGCGGAGCCGGCGATCGCCACCGCCGAGAACTCGTCGGTGCGGTACAGCTTGTCCATGTCCCGGTTGGCGATGACATTGCCCTGGGTGGCCCGACGGTCACCTGCAAGGACCACGCCCCCGGGGAAGGTCAGGGCGACGATGGTCGTCGCGTCCGGGGTGAGGTGCTCGGTCCCACCGGTGGAGGTGGGAAGGTTGTGTCCGGGCAGCAACTCGGGACTGACCGCACTGAGGAACTCGGTGAAGGACGAGGTTCCCGCACTCATGTAAGCGCCGGGCAACCGTCCACCCTCAAACCCTTCGAACACGCGACTCCCTTCATGTACGCCCCACCCCCTCGTGAGGCAGGGGGCGTTGTCGTTTGTCTTTGCCGGGCAACTCCCCGACCCCTGAGAAGAGCTTAATTCTTGCTCCTGGTGGGTCGAGCTGCCCCGAGTGCGCTGTCAGCGAACTGCCCGGGGCAGCCCGTCCTCACCCGCGACTACTGGCCACCCTTCTGAACGAACTGCCGAACGAAGTCCTCGGCGTTGCTCTCCAAGACGTCATCGATCTCGTCAAGGATGTCGTCGACGTCCTCGTCGATCTTTTCATCGCGTTCTTGAGTGCCCTCGGAAGCCTCGGTCTCCTCGACTTCCTCGTCACGGCGTGTTCCGTGCTTTTGGCCTCCGGTGTCCTTGGTTGCCATCGCTCTTTACCTCCCGTTCGGGGCTCTCGCCCTTATCTTGGCCCAACACTGGGTGGCTCAACCCCCTTCCCGAGGCCCGATATTTGCTAGTTACCTCGGGATCGCGGCACTCCCGCGTGTGGGACATCAAGACAAGAGGTGCGGGGCCATGCGTCCCGCCACAGACGCGCGAACCACTCACGCACGTTCGCATTGCGAACACTTTTGCTCGTCAACAACCCCTCCGACCTTTGGAGTTGCGCCTGTGTGGTCACTCGACCACAAATGGTACTCGGTTCCCGTGGCCGGAACCGGCCAGAAGTAAACCCTTGCGCCTTCAGCGCGTCTATGGTCCACGTACCTCTGTTCCCAAAAACTCCAAGGTCAGGCATATCGCCACTTACTGTGATGAACCAATAATTATTGTTTCATCCTATGATCCCATTCCCCCATGAATGAGTGCATGCCACCCACAGGCTTTCACCGAACAACATGTACACCTATGGTGGGAAATTGTTTACCGACTGTCTCGGTGAACATGCACGGGTGCTCCACCCCCGGAGCACTCGTGGGAGCGGACGATCCCCCGATCGTCGGTTCCCGAACCCCCGTCCATTTCTCAAGGAGAGTAGGGCTCCATGCGACCCTCCCCCATCGTCTCCGCGATCGGCACCGGGGCCTTGGCCCTTGGCATGGCCATTGCCGTGGCACCAAGTGCCGGTGCGAGCGCCCTGCCGGCCGAACCAGACACCGACAACACCAGCACCACGATGCAAGAGGCACTGGAAAGGGACTTCGGCCTCACCCCGTTCGGGGCCGAAGAGCTGCTCCAGGCCCAGACCGAGGCCTTCGACATCGATGCCGAGGCCACCGAAGCAGCCGGCGACGCATACGCCGGCTCCCTGTTCGACACCAACACCCACGAACTCACCGTTCTGCTCACCGACGCCGAAGCCGCCGCCGCGGTCGAGGCCACCGGCGCAGAAACGTCCGTGGTCACCCACGGCACGGAAGGCCTGGCCGAGATCATCGAAGACCTCGACCGGGCCGGTGCACCCAACGGCGTCGTGGGCTGGTACCCCGACGTGGAGAGCGACACGGTCGTCATCGAGGCGACCGACCCCGCCGAGGCCGAGGACCTCCTCGAGGACGCGAACGTGGACGCCTCCGCGGTACAGGTCGAAGAAACCGACGAAACACCACAGCTGTACGCCGACATCGTCGGCGGCGACGCCTTCCACATGGGCGGCGGTCGCTGCTCCATCGGGTTCGCGGCCACCGACAGTGCAGGCAACGACGGCTTCGTGACGGCGGGCCACTGCGGTACCGTCGGCACTTCCGCCCAGAGCGCGGACGGCACCGGCTCGGGGACGTTCGAACAGTCCGTCTTCCCCGGCAACGACGCCGCCTTCGTCGCAGCCACCTCCAACTGGACCGTCACCAACCTGGTCAACACCTACGACGGTGGCAGCCAGGTGGTCAACGGCTCCACCCAGGCCCCGGTCGGCTCGACGGTCTGCCGCTCCGGTTCCACCACCGGCTGGCACTGCGGAACCATCGAGGCCCGTGGCCAGACGGTGAGCTACCCCGAGGGCACGGTCCAGGACCTGACCCGCACCAACGTGTGCGCCGAGCCCGGTGACTCCGGGGGCTCCTTCATCTCCGATGACCAGGCCCAAGGCATGACCTCCGGCGGCTCCGGCGACTGCACCTTCGGAGGCACGACCTACTACCAGGAAGTCACCCCGGCACTGAACAGCTGGAACCTCACCCTGACCACCAACTGATCATCGATCCGAGCCACATCGGCCCCGTCTGCGTTCCCGCTCCACACCGGTGTGGAGCGGGAACGCTCTTTTCGGGCGCAAGACGAGAACCGTGGTGGAAACGGTGCTGCTTCCACCACGGTTCTCGGTGCAGTCGTGGTTCGGACCACGACAGGGCCCGAGGTTTCAGGTCAACACAACCTCAGCGTCTTTGGCTGGTGAGGACCGACACCAGGTCGGCCGCAGTGGGTGAGGAGTCCAGCAGATCACCCACGTGCTCCTTGGTGCCTCGCAAGGGGTCCAGCGTCGGTACGCGCTGCAGGGAGTCATGGTCGGGCAGGTCGAAGATGACCGAGTCCCAGGAGGCGGCCGCGACGGAATCGGCGTACTTGTCCAAACAGCGCCCGCGGAAATAGGCACGGGTGTCCTCCGGGGGTTCGGTGACGGCCCGGGCCACTTCCGCCTCGTCCAGCAGACGCTTCATGCGTCCGCCGGCGACCAGACGGTTGTAGATGCCCTTGTCCTCACGCACATCGGAATACTGCAGGTCCACCAGCTGCAGACGTGGATGCGTCCATTCCAGCCCGTCCCGCCTGCGATAGCTCTCCAGGACCTGGAGCTTGGCGACCCAGTCGAGTTCTTGCGCCAGGTCCATGGGGTCGTTGCCCAACCGTGTGAGCACCGACTCCCAACGGTCGAGGATGTCGGCGGTGTCCTCACCCACGTCGGTACCGTAACGGTCCTCCACGTACTTGCGTGCCTGGTCCAGGTACTCACCCTGGATCTCCAGAGCCGTCATTTTTCGGCCGTCACGCAAACGGACACGATGGGTCAGACCCGGGTCCTGGGAGATCGCCCGCAGATCGGCCACGGATGTCTCCAAGGTCAGGTCCTGGGAAAGGAAGCCGTCCTCGATCATCGACAGGACCAAAGAGGTCGTGCCGAGCTTGAGATAGGTGGACAACTCGCTCATGTTGGCGTCACCGATGATCACGTGCAGCCGTCGGTAACGCTCCGGATCGGCGTGGGGCTCGTCCCTGGTGTTGATGATGGGCCGCTTGAGCGTGGTCTCCAGGCCGACCTCCACCTCGAAGAAGTCGGCACGCTGGGACAGTTGGAAGCCCGCACCCTGTCCGTCGGTACCCGAACCGACCTTGCCCGCCCCGCAGACCACCTGTCGCGAGACGAAGAACGGGATGAGGTGCCGGACGATGTCGCCGAAGGGCGTCGACCGGTACATCAAATAGTTCTCGTGACAGCCGTACGAGGCACCCTTGTTGTCGGTGTTGTTCTTGTACAACTGGATCGGATCGATGCCGGGGGTGGACCCGGCCCGGGCGGCTGCGTCGGCCACCACCCGCTCCCCCGCCTTGTCCCACAGCACCGCATCACGCGGATTGGTGACCTCGGGGGCGGAGTACTCGGGGTGGGCGTGGTCCACGTAGAAACGTGCACCGTTGGTGAGGATGACGTTGGCCAGCCCCAGATCCTCGTCGGTCAGCTGCGTGGGGTCGGCGACCTCACGCGCCATGTCGAAGCCGCGCGCATCGCGCAGCGGGTTCTCTTCCTCGAAATCCCAGCGGGCTCGTCGCGCCCGGGCCGCCGAGGCTGCGAGGTAGGCGTTGACCACCTGGGTGGAGGTGACCATCGCGTTCGCCCCGGGATTGCCCGGCACGGAGATCCCGTACTCGGTCTCGATACCCATGATCCGCCGCACACTCATGCTGAGAGGTTATCCGCCCGAGGCCGGTCTTGAACGTTTCGGCGCCGATTGTGGCCCAAGTGCTTCCTTCTTGGGCATTTCGTACCTGTTTATTTTTCCCCACCACCTTCCTCGAAAACCCCTGGGGCGCACGCGTGGCCTTGGAGCCGCGATGTGTTCCAGCCCCACCCGGGGGACCTGCGCTCGAAAAACCACCGGTCCGGCCGGCCCCACACATCACCTCGGAAAGGGATCACCCGGGGCGGGAGGCGTGGGCGCGGGCCTCTTCGAGACTGGGCAGCAGGCCGGTCCCGCCCTGCCCTCCGACGTTGAGACTGGCCACGGCCGCCGCAAGGCGGGCCGCCTCCTCCAAACTGTCCCCCAGGACCAGTCGCGCGGTCAGGGTCCCCACGAAGGAATCACCGGCACCGGTCTGGTCGACAACTCGTGGAGCCGGAACCGCATCGATCCAAAGTTTTTGATCGGCGGACGCCAGCTGGACACCACGGGCTCCACACGTCACAGCCACGTGCGTACTTCCCATGTCCAACAGACGATGTGCTGCGTCCAAAGGTGTACTGCACCCGAGCAGGTCCTCGATCTCCCCCGGGGAGGAAGGGGTCACGACATGCGACGCGGGCGCCAATTCGGCAAAAATCTCCGCAGCAGCCTCCCGAGTGGTCAACAAGGGCCGGTGGTTGGGGTCGAAGACGAACCTCCTGGCCGCTCGGGAGGCGGTACGCACCGCCTCCCGGGCGGTGTCCGAGATGGCGCAGGTGATACCCGAGGTCACGACCGCCCCGGCCCCGGCCAGGACCTGTTCGTCGAGGTCGTGGGGGGCCAGGGTCGAACCCACGCTCCCGTTACGTGCGTAGGAGAAGGCACGCTCCCCCTCGGGGTCACTGTGGACCAGGTAGACCCCCTGCTGACCGGGGCGAAAGCGCAGAAGAGCTGTGGACACGCCCAGCTCGGCGACCCGCTCGGCGATCGCCTGTCCCAGGTCGTCGTCGGTGAGGACCGAGGCCAACCCCACACGTGCACCGGCCCGGGCGGCCGCCACCGCGACATTGAAGGCGTCGCCGGACATACCGATGCGAGCGGGCACACCGTGCGCCACGGGCCGATCGGTGGCCACCTCGACGAGTACCTCCCCCAGAACCACCACGTCGAGTTCGTACTCATTCACCAGCCGTACACCATCCCGTCGAGCC
>DXDP01000378.1 GCA_019115445.1 Candidatus Nocardiopsis merdipullorum | reverse complement strand
AGGAGAAGGCACGCTCCCCCTCGGGGTCACTGTGGACCAGGTAGACCCCCTGCTGACCGGGGCGAAAACGCAGAAGAGCTGTGGACACGCCCAGCTCGGCGACCCGCTCGGCGATCGCGTGTCCCAGGTCGTCGTCGGCAAGGACCGAGGCCAACCCAACACGCGCACCGGCCCGGGCCGCCGCCACCGCGACATTGAAGGCGTCGCCGGACATACCGATGCGAGCGGGCACACCGTGCGCCACGGGCCGATCGGTGGCCACCTCGACGAGTACCTCTCCCAGAACCACCACGTCGAGTTCGTACTCACTCACCAGTCGTGCACCATCCCGTCGAGCCTTCGGTTGTTCGAAAGACACTTGGGATCATAGGGGTGACAGGCCACCGCCCGCTCATCGAACTCCACGCATCCGGGCACACCGATGACGACGGGGTCCACCGAAACCTCGGCGGACCCCGTGGGGGCACCCTGTTACAGGTACTGGCCGGTGTTGGCCACGGTGTCGATGGAGCGGCCCGAGTCCGCACCCTTCTTCCCGGTGACGAGCGTGCGGATGTAGACGATCCGCTCGCCCTTCTTGCCGGAGATGCGTGCCCAATCGTCCGGGTTGGTGGTGTTGGGGAGATCCTCGTTCTCACTGAACTCGTCGACGCAGGCCTGGAGCAGGTGGGAGACCCGCAGCCCCTTGGCCTGGTTGTCGATGAAGTCCTTGATCGCCATCTTCTTGGCGCGCGAGACGATGTTTTCGATCATCGCGCCGGAGTTGAAGTCCTTGAAGTACAGGACTTCCTTGTCACCATTGGCGTAGGTGACCTCCAGGAAGCGGTTCTCCTCGTCCTCGGTGTACATGCGTTCCACGACCCGCTGGATCATCGCCTCCACCGTGGCCGAACGGGAACCACCGTGCTCGGCGAGGTCTTCGTCGTGCAGCGGCAGGTCGTCGGTGATGTACTTGGCGAAGATGTCGCGGGCCGCTTCGGCGTCGGGCCGCTCGATCTTGATCTTGACGTCCAAACGGCCGGGCCGCAGGATCGCCGGGTCGATCATGTCCTCACGGTTGGAGGCGCCGATGACGATGACGTTCTCCAAGCCTTCGACACCGTCGATCTCGCTCAACAGCTGGGGCACGATCGTGTTCTCCACGTCGGAGGACACACCCGAGCCACGAGTGCGGAAGATCGAGTCCATCTCGTCGAAGAACACGATGACCGGTGTGCCCTCGCCCGCCTTCTCCCGGGCGCGCTGGAAGACCAAACGGATGTGACGTTCGGTCTCACCGACGTACTTGTTGAGCAGCTCCGGACCCTTGATGTTGAGGAAGAAGCTCTTGCCCACGTCCTGGCCGGTGCGTTCGGACACCTGTTTGGCCAGCGAGTTGGCCACCGCCTTGGCGATGAGCGTCTTACCGCAACCGGGGGGTCCGTACAGCAGCACACCCTTGGGTGGGCGCAGCTGGTGTTGGTAGAACAGGTCCTTGTAGAGGTAGGGCAGCTCGACCGCGTCGCGGATCATCTCGATCTGCCCGACAAGACCACCGATGTCGGTATAAGCGATGTCGGGGACCTCTTCGAGGATGAGTTCCTCGACCTCCGACTTCGGGATCCGCTCGTACACATAACCCGAACGGGGTTCCAACAGCAGTGAGTCACCGGCCCGGATCGGCTCGTCCTTCAAGGGGTCGGCGAGCCGGACGATGCGTTCCTCGTCGTGGTGCGAGATGACAAGGGCACGCTCGCCGTCCTCGAGGAGTTCCTTGAGCATGACGACTTCGCCCACCTGCTCGAAGGATTCCGACTCGACGACGTTGAAAGCCTCGTTCAGCATCACTTCCTGGCCGGGGCGCAGGGCCTCCGGGTCCACCGAGGGGCTGACGTTGACCCGCATCTTGCGGCCGTTGGTGAAGATCTCGACGGTCTCGTCGTCGCGAGCACCGAGGAAAACACCGAACCCGGACGGGGGTTGGGCCAGGCGGTCGACCTCCTCCTTCAGGGCGACGATCTGCTCCCGCGCCTCCTTGAGCGTGGTGACCAACTTTTCGTTCTGGCTGTTGGCGCCGGCAAGGTTGGTCTGTGCTTCGCGTAGCCGCTCTTCCAACAGACGTACATGTCGGGGCGAATCGGCGAGCTTACGCCGAAGCACGCTGAGTTCCTTTTCCATGTAGGAGACCTGGGCCGTGAGTTCAGCGACTTCACGGTCCTGGTCACTCTGACGCTCGTCGTCGCGCTCGGCCACGTCCGCCACCTCCCTATGAGAAGGACTACTCGGGAGCCTACCTACCCCTGCCTGATTCCTAACCTCCCGGCAGCGAGGAGTGTCGTGACCCTCATTTTCAGTCCTTGCATCGTCCCTGGTCATACCACCAAACATTGACCCGACGTAATGAGAAAGTAACCTACCGGCCGACCTTCGGGCAAGAAGAATCCCACCCTGTGGATATTTCTTGCTCGCCGTCGGACCTGCCGTACACCGGTGCAACGGGAAGGGGCCCTTCCGGCATTCCGCCGCAAGAGCCCCGTCTTGCCCGTGTCCTACGCCTTCTTCTCGGCGGTACCGCCCCTGTCGGCCGCCCGTGCGGCCTCGTAGTCCTTGCCGTAGGCACCCTTGGCCGGACGACGTCGACGTTCTGGTGCCTCGACACCGTCGGCCAGGCGCCGAGCCACCACCAAAAACCCGGTGTGGCCGACCATCCGGTGGTCGGGACGCACCGCCAGTCCTTCGACGTGCCAGGTACGCAGCATCGTCTCCCACGAACGGGGCTCGTAGAAACGCGGGTCCTCACGCAGTGCTTCCACCACACGTGACAGCTGGGTGGTGGTGGCCACGTAGCAGCACACGAGGCCGCCGGGGATCAATGTCTCGGCCACTGCACCCAGACATTCCCAAGGAGCGAGCATGTCCAGGAAGACACGGTCCACGTCGACGTCGTCGAGCGACTCCACCAGGTCGCCCACGGTCAACTTCCACGCCGGGTGCGGTCCTCCGTGGAAGCGCTCGACGTTCTTACGGGCGATCTCGGCGAAATCGGCGCGGCGCTCGTAGGAGGAGACCATGCCCTTCTCCCCCACTGCGCGCAGCAGCCAGTTGGACATCGCCCCGGAGCCCGCCCCGGCCTCGACGACCCGGGCACCCGGGAAGATGTCGGCCTCCACCAACACCTGCGCAGCATCCTTGGGGTAGACGATGGTGGCCCCGCGCTTCATCGACAGGGTGTAGTCGATCAGCAGTGGGCGCAGCGCCACGTAAGCGGTACCGGTGTTGGAACGCACCACACTGCCTTCCGGCTCACCGATGAGGTCGTCATGCGCGACCCTGCCCCTGTGCGAATGGAAGGCACCACCCTCCCGCAGTGTGATGGTGTGCATCCGACCCTTGGGGTCGGTCAACTGCACGGTGTCACCGTCGGTGAAAGGGCCACGGCGGCCATGGATACCGGTCAACGTCGCTCTCGCTTCTCCTGCGTCGTGTGTGGTCAGAGCAATCGCCCAGGTTATCGGTCCCCGACAGCGCCTCGAGCGTCCGGAAAAAGGAATGTGGAGCAGTACAAGGTGAGACGGTGTCGGGCTTGCGGTACCTTCTCCCAACCACCACACGAAGAACACGGGAGACCACGACCCATGTCACAGCTGAGCACAGGGTTGGGAATCGACATCGGCGGCACCGGTATCAAGGGAGCCCCCGTGGACCTGAGCACCGGCGAGTTCCTTGCGGAACGGCGGAAGCTCCCCACCCCCGAACACTCGGACCCTGCCACCGTGGCGCGCTCGGTCGAGAAGATCGTCACGCACTTCCCCGAAGCCGCGGACGCACCCTTGGGCATCACCTTCCCCGGGGTGGTGCACGATGGCGTGGTGCACACTGCCGCGAACCTGCACAAGAGCTGGGTCGGTACCGACGCGATCGCTCTGTTCAGCGAGGTGATCGGGCGACCCGTCCAGGTCCTCAACGACGCAGACGCCGCCGCTCTGGCCGAGGCCCGCCACGGAGCGGCCCAGGACACCTCCGGTGTGGTCCTGCTGACGACCTTGGGCACCGGGATCGGCACCGCCCTGATCGTGGACGGACACCTGGTGCCCAACACCGAGTTCGGACACCTGGAGATCGACGGGCACGACGCCGAGACACGCGCCTCCTCCGGCGCCAGACAGCGTGACGGCCTGTCCTACCGTGACTGGGCACAACAGCGTCTACAGCGCTACTACCGGGTGATCGAGGATCTGCTGTGGCCGACCCTTATCGTGGTCGGTGGCGGGGTCAGTCGCCGGTCCGAGGAGTTTCTTCCGTACCTGGACATCCGTACCCCCATCGTGCCTGCGCAGTTGCGCAACACCGCCGGGGTCGTGGGGGCGGCCTCGGCCGCTTCCCGAGGTCGTGAGGGACTTTCCGGGCACTGACGACGGTGGGGGTGGAAGGCCCGCCCCAGGAGGGACCGGGCGAGCCTCCCTCACGGGG
>DXDP01000038.1 GCA_019115445.1 Candidatus Nocardiopsis merdipullorum | reverse complement strand
GGGGAGAACTGGCAGGAACTCTCCGAGGGTGGAGTGAGCACGGTCGTCCTTTTGGAGGACGACCGTGAGATCTACACGATGTCTCTGGAACCGGTGGAGTGAGCCCGGTGCGGGGTGACGAACTCGTTCGGTCACTCCGTCACGTTGTCGGCCACCCGCCGCACATCGCGGCCCCGACATATGCTCGCCGGGGCCGCATGTGGCCATCGACCCGTTCAGTTACGGATGTTGTCGGGGCTCTTGTTCAGTGCCGGATCGCGTTCGATGCTCTCACCGAGGATCTCGTCGATCCTGCCGAGCAGATCGGAACCGAGTTCCACTCCGGCGGCCTTCACGTTGTCGTGCACCTGATCGGGGCGAGAGGCCCCGATGATGGCCGTGGACACGTTCTGGTTCTGCAGCACCCATGCCACGGACAGCTGAGCCAGGGACAACCCGACCTCGTCGGCCAGGGGCTGCAACCGCTGGACCCGCTCCAGGAGCTCCTGGTCGCTCACGCGACCCTCGATGTAGTGCTTGCTCTTCGGGTCGACCGCGCGGGATCCGGCGGGTGCTTCCTGGCCGGGTTTGTACTTGCCGGTGAGAAGCCCCCCGGCGATGGGGGACCACACGATCTGGCCGAGGCCCTCGCGCTCGCTCAAAGGCACGACCTCGCTCTCGATGACCCGCCAGAGCATGTTGTACTGCGGCTGGTTGGAGACGAGGCGGTCGAAGCCCATCTGATCGGCGATCTTGAGGGCTTTCTCGATCTCGTGTGCGCGCCACTCGGAGACCCCCACGTAGAGGACCTTGCCCTGACGGACGAGGTCGTCGAAGGCCCTGAGGGTCTCCTCGAGCGGTGTGGTGTTGTCGAACCGGTGCGCCTGGTAAAGGTCCAGGTAGTCGGTGCCGATACGGCGCAGGGAGTCCTCGGCACTGCGGATGATGTGCTTACGGGACAGGCCCCTGTCGTTCTTGCCGTCGCTCATGGGCCAAAACACCTTGGAGAAGATCTCCAGGCCGTCGCGGCGCTCTCCCTTCAACGCCCGACCGAGGACTTCCTCGGCCTTGCCGTGCGCGTAGGCGTCGGCGGTGTCGAAAGTGGTGATGCCGGCGTCCAGGGCTGCGCGCACGCATGCCTTGGCAGTGTCTTCCTCTACCTGGGAGCCGTGGGTGATCCAGTTGCCGTAGGCGATCTCGCTGACCATGAGACCGCTGTTGCCCAGATGTCGAAATTCCATGATGGGCACTCTAACGGTGATGGACATGGCCCGGCCGTGAGGAGGAACGGGATCGAGGTGAACAAAGTGTGCACCGGGGTGCTTCCGCGGTGGCACGATGAAGGGCCGGTGCGTACACCGGCCCTGCTCATGGGGTTCGGGGCGTGGTTCTTCGAACGGTCAGGCGAAGCGGCGCGGAGTGGGGTCGTCCCCGACCTTGACCACCGGCTTGGGCAGCCGCAGACGTCGGAACTGCAGCTGACGCATGGCCGCGTACATGCCGATGCCCTTGACCGTCGGGTCGTCGGGAAAGTACTCGGTGGCGCGTTTCTTGATCGCGCGGGCCACCATGATGCCCTCGGCCACGATCGTCACCATCATCAACGGCCACACCACGTAGGCCACCATGACCTGAAAGACCGGGTGGTTGATGAAGAGCAGTGCGATGATCACGATCGAGAAGGGCAGGAAGAACTCACTGGCGCTGCGGCGCGAGTCGATGTAGTTGCGTGCGTATGCACGCGCCTGCCCGTGGTCCTGCCGGCGGAAGTACCGTTCTTCGCCCTTGGGGGCGCCGGAACGTCGGGCGTCACGCTGTCGCTGACGTTCGAGGCGGTCCCGGTAGGCCCGGTACGCTTCCTTGCGGTTTTGAGGGGCATTGAGCGGTCTGCGTAGGTCCTTTTCGGATTCCTTGCGCTTTGGGGTGGGGACACCCTTCTTAGGGGTATATCCCTTAGGTTGGGTGGCCTCAGCGGCCTCATGGCTGGCGGACTCGGCGATGGCCGAATCCGTGTCTGCGGAAGCGGAGCGACGTCGGAACACACCCCACAGGGTAGCCGCTCATAGCTTTATGGCGACCGCGAGCCAGACCGCGTAGGGTTGAGCGAAGCGCCCGCTGGGAACAGCCGATGTACGCACCGAGAAGGGGACGGCCACGCCGATGAGCGTGTTTCAGCGACTTTCGATGATCTTCAAGTCCAAGGCCAACAGGGCCCTGGACTCCGTCGAGGACCCCAGGGAAACCCTCGATTACTCTTACCAGAAACAGCTTGAGCTCCTGCAGAAGGTCCGGCGTGGAGTGGCCGATGTCGCGACCTCCCGCAAGCGGGTCGAGTTGCAGATCCAACAGCTCGAGCAGCAGTCCGGCAAGCTGGAGAACCAGGGCCGTACGGCGTTGACCCAGGGCCGGGAGGACCTCGCCCGCGAGGCCTTGACCCGTCGCTCCGGTCTGTCCAGTCAGATCGAGGGCCTGCGCGAACAGCACGCCAATCTCCAGAACGAGGAGCAAAAGCTCACCACGGCCGCTCAGCGCCTGCAGGCCAAGGTCGACTCCTTCCGGACCCGTAAGGAGACGATCAAGGCCACTTACACCGCTGCCCAGGCCCAGACACAGATCAGTGAGGCCTTCTCGGGTATTTCCGAGGAGATGGGCGATGTCGGCATGGCGGTGCAAAGGGCCGAGGACAAGACCGCCGAGATGCAGGCCCGCGCGGGTGCCGTCGACGAGTTGCTCGCCTCCGGTGCACTCGACGACGTCACCGAGAGCTCCAAGGACGACATCCAGTCCGAACTCGACCGGATGGCCAGCACCACCGGTGTCGAGGCAGAGCTGGAGCGCATGAAGTTGGAGCTGGGCGGCGGTGGAGAGAGCACCCCACAGATCGAGGGTGGTAATGGCCAGAAGGAGGGCTCATGATCGTTCGCATCATGGGTGAGGGACAGTTGGACCTGACCGAGGCCGACCTCGACCTGCTCAACACCTTCGACGACGCACTGGAAAAGGCGTTGGAGGCGGGGGACGAAGCCACCTTCCGCAAGGCCCTGAACAATCTGTTGGAGAAGGTCCGGGAGGATGGCAAGCCGTTGCCGCCCGATGCCTTGGTCTCCTCCCAATTCATCCTCCCGCCTTCCGACGCCACCATGGAGGAAGTACGGGGGATGCTGCAGGACGACGGGCTCATCCCCGGCTGACACCCGGATGCTTCCTGCTCGGGTCGCACCCGGCCCGGGCTTCCGCTCGTTGTGTACGCGCGTTTTTTCCGAGGTCGCCACGATCATGTGTCGTGGCGGCCTCGGTATTTCGAGGCCGGGGCAGGCCGTCGACGACACGCTGCCCATCGTGCTTTAACCCTGCTTTCACCTTGGCGAACTACTCTTCCGAAAGACTCTTCGGGGGAAGGAGTTCGGTATGGCGGGTTCCAAGTTCAGATCGGACCGCGGGCTCACCAGCAGGATGATCTTGACCATGGTCCTGTTGTTCGTGGTCTATGTCTTGTTCGTCGTCGGGCTGGTCGCGGCGGGGTTGAACATCTGGCTGGTCCTCGTTCTGGTGGGTGCTTTCGCGCTCTTCTCCTACTTCTCCTCCGACAAGATCGCGATGTTCTCGATGGGGGCCAGGGAGGTCTCACCTCAACAGGAACCCGACCTGCACGCCAGGATCGACCGGTTGTGTGCCATGGCGGACATGGCCAAACCACGGGTGGGCATCGCTCGGTCCGACGTGCCCAACGCCTTCGCAACCGGGCACAGCGAAAAAACTTCTGTGATCTGTGTCACTACTGGGCTTTTGCGGCGTTTGGAGGGGCCGGAGCTGGAGGCGGTGTTGGCGCATGAGCTGTCCCACATCGCCCATCGCGATGTCATGGTGATGACCATCGCCGGGTTCCTCGGCATCGTCGCGGGTTTCCTCACCCAGGCCGGACTGCGTTTTGCGATGTTCACGGGTGCGGCGGGCGGCCGGAACAACAATGGCCCCGCCCCGGCCATGGTCGCCCTGCTCGTCGTTCTGGTCAGCGCGGTGGCCTGGGCGTTGAGTTTTCTTCTCACGAGAGCTCTGTCCCGCTATCGAGAGCTGTCGGCGGACCGGGCCGCGGCCTACCTCACCGGTCGTCCCTCCTCGCTCAGCAGCGCCCTCACCAAGATCACCGGGGACATGGCGACCATCCCCACCCGGGACCTGCGCCAGGCCGAACCGTTCAACGCCTTCTTCTTCGCACCGGCGACCTCGAAGAAGGGTTTCAGCATGAGTCAGTTGATCGCCACCCACCCGCCGGTGCAACAGCGGGTGGCCCAGCTCGCCGACATCTCGCGTCAGCTCGGTCAGGGGAGCTGACCGACATCCGTACCGCCCACGAGGAACAGGAGCACCGCAGATGAGTTTCTGGCGCGCTCTGCTGGGCCGCTCCGCGCCCACCAAGCCCGACCTCGACGCACTCTTCGGTCTGCCCTCGGCAGCGATCACCTTGCGCGCCGCAGCCGGCTTTCGGCCCACCGGCAGCGGATCGGTGGCCTTTCGGGCATCGGAAGGTGCCGCGTTCGCCGATCTGGAGAAGGACGTCACCGAACTGCTCACGGCCGGGGACGGTCCACCGGTCGAACAGGTCACCGACGACTACGGCTACACCTGGATCGTGGTGCAGTCCCAAAACCCGGCCCCGGAGGAAGGAGAAAAAGCCGAGCCCGACATCGCCGGGCTGGTCACCGACCTGCATGCGGTCAACTCGACCCTGGAGGTCAACGGGTACGGACCCTCGCTGCTGTGTTCCCTGGTGGGTTTTCGCGACGACCGTGAGCGACCGCTCGGCCTGGTCTACCTCTACAAACGCGGGTCCTTCTACCCGTTCGCCCCGGCAGGCGGCACACGCAGGGACAACGCACTGGAACTGCAGGTCGAGGCGGCGATCGGCCAGGACCTTCCGCTGGAGAAAGACCGCTCCAGATGGTTTCCCGTCTATGGTGCGCCGGGATTGTGAGGGCCTCAGGACCTTCAATCGGTCCACAGGGACCTTTTGAGGATGGCGTCACGAGCCCGGTCACATTACCCTGAAGACGTACGAGGACACCGCATCCGTCCGTAGGGGTACCGGCAGCACCAGGGCGTTGGGAAACTCAAGGGCCGACGCGGCGGCCGGGCGGCGGAATGCCGGGAAGTTTTCGGACGTTGAGACCCGTTGAAGATGACAGGACTGGTCGTCGGCGGAACGCAGAAGCGGTCCCGGGCCAGTCGGGTGGCCGCACCCTTTGTTAGAGGAGCTTTACAGATGACGGTTCAGAGCGAGACCACCGAAGGCATCATTCTCACCGATGAGGCATCCGGCAAGGTCAAGGCGCTTCTCGACCAGGAAGGCCGCGACGACCTGCGTCTTCGCGTCGCCGTTCAGCCCGGTGGTTGCTCAGGGCTGCGCTACCAGCTCTACTTCGACGAGCGCGAACTGGACGGGGACGTGATCGTCGACTTCAGTGGTGTCGAGGTGGTCACCGACCGTATGAGCTCCCCGTACCTGGTCGGCGCAACCATCGATTTCGTCGACAGCATCGAAAAGCAGGGCTTCACCATCGACAACCCCAACGCCACCGGCTCCTGCGCCTGCGGTGACTCGTTCAATTAGGAAAGTGTTCCGAAGGCTTTCGGGTCGGTGACCGGCCCGCCACCTTTGTCCGTGCACTGCCTCGTAGGCTCGGCAGGATCGCGTGGCGGGGGACGGTGACCGCACGACCTGGTGTTTTCGATCGAGAGCAGTGTCGAGCCCGGGGAGAGTGGATCGAGCATCCACTCTCCCCGGTTCGTTTTCCGGGGACCTGAAGGCTTGTGGAAAGGTGGGCGCTGGATACCCTGGTGCGGTCCGAACGGGCAAGCATGTGGCATGCCCGCGGTCAATGAGGTCAGTCCATCGTCCCCGAGCTGAGGAGTGCCTCGTCCGTGCGTATCGCGGTTGCTGGATCCATCGCCACCGACCATCTGATGTCCTTCGAGGGTCGGTTCGCCGAACAGATCATCCCTGAGCAGATCCAGCAGTTGTCTCTTTCCTTCCTGATCGACGAATTGGATGTTCGGCGTGGTGGCGTAGCGGCCAACATCTGCTTCGGTCTGGGCGGGTTCGGTCTCCGGCCCGTCCTGGTCGGTGCCGCCGGAGCCGACTTCGAGGAATACCGGTCCTGGTTGGATCGTCACGGTGTGGACACTTCCGCGGTGCTCATCTCCGAACTGCGGCACACCGCGCGCTTCGTCTGCACGACCGACCGCGATCAGAACCAGATCGCGTCCTTTTACACAGGGGCCATGGCCGAGGCCCGCAACATCGAATTGAAGCCGATCGCGGACCGTCTCGGCGGTCTGGACCTGGTGCTCATCGGTGCCAATGATCCGGCCGCCATGATCCGCCACAGTGAGGAGTGCCGTGAGCGCTCCATCCCCTTTGCAGCCGACCCCTCTCAACAGTTGGCTCGTATGGAGGGTCAGGAAGTGCGCAGCCTCATCGAGGGAGCGACCTTCCTGTTCACCAACGAGTACGAAAAGTCCCTGGCCGAGCAGAAAAGCGGCTGGTCCGACAGCGAGATTCTGGATCGTGTCGGTATCCGCATCACCACACTGGGGGCCAAGGGTGCCCGGATCGAGCGCCGCGAGGAGCCGAGCGTGCACGTGCCGGCGGCCCAGGTCGACGAGGCCGTCGACCCGACCGGTATGGGTGACTCCTTCCGAGCAGGCTTCCTCGCGGCCCACTCCTGGGGACTGCCCCTGGAGCGCGCCGTCCAGGTCGGCAATGCCGTTGCGGTGCACTGCCTGGAGGCGGACGGTCCCCAGGAATACTCTTTGACCTCTGCTTCCCTGCTGGAACGTATCGAGCGCTCCTACGGTGCGGAGGCCGCCGAAGAAGTCCGTCCACACCTGTAGGAAGTCCGTTTCTTCGGAGTTCGGGCGCAGGTGGTCTCCAAGACCCCGTAGAGTAGTAGCTCGTGACCCGTGACGGCCCGGTCCGTGTGACCGGGCCGTCTCTTGCACGGGGTTGGTGCCCCTGCACCCCGGTGCGTTGAAACGCGTGCCGGTCGACAAGCCCAAGCCGTCTGCGCGGGGTCATGCGCGGCGGTGGGGAACTCGTTCCGCCCTGTCGTGCCCGAGCACGCCGGTGTGGACCAGGGCGTTGTACACGCCTCCCAGATTTAGGCCGGCCTTACCTGGGATTCCCCTGATGAAACTTGAAAGGACATTGCATGCGCTACACCGGACCGAAGGTGCGGTTGTCCAGGCGCGCGGGCACTCCGCTGACCCGTAAGGCGGTCAGCTACTTCGAGAAGCGCCCCTACCCGCCCGGTGAACACGGTCGCCGTGTACGTCGTAACAGCAGCGACTACGCCGTTCGTCAGGCCGAGAAGCAAAAAGTGCTCTGGTACTACGACCTGACCGAGAAGCAACTGGCACGTGTTTACGACAATGCCAAGAGGCGCGCCGCCCGTACCGGTGAGGAGATGCTCACCGAACTCGAGCTGCGTCTTGCCACGGTGGTTCTGCGTGCGGGCCTGGCCGCGTCGATCTACGCCGCTCGTCAGTTCGTCAACCACGGTCACATCACGGTTGACGGTAAGAAGGTCGACATCCCGTCGTACCAGGTCAAGCCAGGGCAGATCGTCAGCGTTCGGGAGAAATCCCGCAACATGGTGCCTTTTGTCGAGGCTGCCGAAGGCATCCACGCCGATGACAAGATCGCCGGTTACCTCGCTGTGAGCCACACGGACCTGCGTGTTGCGGTCATCGACCGCCCCAAGCGTGAGCAGATCCCCGTGCCCTTCGACGAGCAGCTCGTCGTCGAGTACTACGCTCGCTGATCAGCATCGTCGTCCGTCCGCTGTAAGAACGGTGGATCGCGACGACACTCGGAGCCGTCCGGACCGCAGGGCCCGGGCGGCTCCGCATTCTGCCGTACCGTGTACATCACTTTCTGCATGCGGTGCGTGTTCATCCAATCACCCAGAGAGGAGATGTTCTGATGCGTGCGTCTCGCTTCCACTGTGACGAGAGTCGTGTGGAGTGGCGCCGGCGCTTTCAGGGCATCGCCGCTCCGGTACCCGCGGGACCGACCGCTCTCCCCGATAAGGCACACCCGGTTAAAGGTCTTGTCAACCCAGCGATACGCTCACATTGAGCCCTGCTTCGCGGATGTGTACGTCTTCACCCCAGGGTGGGGACGGGCACACCCTCGAACAGGGGTCCGGGGGAGCCGCCGGGCCGCACCCGTGGCCGGCCGGGAGGTAGGTCTCCGCGAACGAACGGGTCCAGGCTCTGTGTACCGTGCGGTTCCGCTCCACGGGTGATCGGCAACACGCTGATCAAGTGGACCCGTGAGCGGCACACTGGGCGGTCCGCGATAATGTTTCCCCTTGACAAGCTTTTGGATACTTAGGCCGCCCGTGGGGTTCCACGGGCTTCACCGCTGGGAAGGCAATCCGTGAGTCCGACCCGCCAAGAAAATCGGCGTTCAACTCTGCGCCGATGGGCACCACGCGGCGCCGCGCTCGCCGTGTTGGGGCTGGCCGCGACCGGCTGCGCGTCGAACGATCTCACTCGTTTGGGCATGCCGGAGCCGATCACAGAGCAGGCCGAGCGTGTTCTCTCGCTCTGGCAGGGCTCGTGGTTGACGGCTTTCGCGGTCGGCATTCTCGTGTGGGGACTGATCATCTGGTCGGTCATCTTCCACCGCAAGCGTTCCGAGCAGTTGCCGCCGCAGGTGCGGTACAACATGCCCATCGAAGCGCTCTACACCGTTCTGCCGATCGTCATCATCTCGGTGCTCTTCTTCTTCACGGCACGCGAACAGGCGTACCTGATGGACACCGACAAGCCCGCTGATGTCCATGTCGAAGTCGTGGCCTTCCAATGGGCATGGCAGTTCAATTACATGGACGACACCAAGGAGAACGGTGGCGAGGTGCTGTTCTCCGAGGTCGGTACCCCCAACCCGGACGGCACTGCCGACCCCGAAACGCAGACAACCCTGTACTTGCCCGAGAACTCGTCCGTTCACTTCGACCTGTACTCCCCCGACGTCATCCATTCGTTCTGGATCCCGGAGTTCGGTTTCAAGCTGGATGTCGTCCCGGGCCGTGACAACGCCTTCCAGGCGGACATCACCGGAGGCACCGAGGGGCACTACATCGGTCGTTGTGCCGAGCTGTGCGGTGTGGACCACAGCCGTATGCTCTTCAACGTAGAGGTCATGCCCCAGGACGAGTTCGACGAGTGGGCCCAAAGGCAAGAGCAGAACGCTGCAGCCGCGGGCGAGGCCGACGAGCCTGCCGACCTCGAGGAAATCGAGGAGATTGACGAGTAAATGACCACGACGGCAACTGAACCCCGTATCGACGGTCAGAAGACGAAGACACCGTCGCGCAAGGGTTCGCTCATTGTCAGGTGGATGACGTCGACCGACCACAAAACCATCGGGTACTTGTACCTGATCACGTCGTTCGCGTTCTTCCTCTTCGGTGGCGTCCTTGCTGTTCTGATGCGCTTGGAACTGCTCTCACCGGGAATGCAGTTCATGTCCCACGAGCAGTTCAACCAGATGTTCACCATGCACGGCACGATCATGCTGTTGATGTTTGCGACCCCGCTCTTCGTCGGGTTCTCGAACGTGATCATGCCACTGCAGATCGGAGCGCCCGACGTGGCGTTCCCCCGACTGAACCTGTTCAGCTACTACCTGTTCCTCTTCGGTAGTCTGATCGTCATCAGCGGCTTCCTCACGCCGGGGGGTGCGGCCAGCTTCGGTTGGTTCGCCTACACACCGCTGTCCGACGCAGTTCGTTCACCCGGCCTGGGCGGGGACCTGTGGGTCCTGGGCCTGATCATGTCCGGCCTGGGCACCATTCTCGGCTCGGTCAACTTCATCACCACCGGGCTGTGCATGCGTGCCCCCGGCCTGACGATGTTCCGTATGTCGATCTTCACCTGGAACACGCTGCTGACCAGCATCCTGGTCCTGCTCGCCTTCCCGGTGCTGACCGGCGCCCTGGTGGCCCTGGGTGCCGACCGCATCGTCGGGGCCCAGGTCTACGGCCCCGAGCACGGTGGTGCGATCCTCTGGCAGCACTTGTTCTGGTTCTTCGGACACCCCGAGGTCTACATCATCGCGCTGCCGTTCTTCGGCATCGTCACAGAGGTCCTGCCGGTGTTCAGCCGTAAGCCGATCTTCGGCTACAAGAGCCTGGTGGCGGCCACCATCGCCATCGCGGGCCTGTCGATGACCGTGTGGGCGCACCACATGTTCGCGACCGGCGCGGTCCTGCTGCCGTTCTTCTCGTTCATGACGTTCCTCATCGCGGTGCCGACCGGGGTGAAGTTCTTCAACTGGGCCGGCACGATGTGGCGCGGACAGCTGTCCTTCGAGACCCCGATGTTGTTCACCCTGGGCTTCATGGTGACCTTCCTGTTCGGTGGTCTGACGGGCGTGCTGCTCGGCTCTCCTCCGATCGACTTCCACGTCACCGACTCCTACTTCGTGGTGGCGCACTTCCACTACGTGGTGTTCGGCACCGTGGTGTTTGCGATGTTCGCGGGCTTCTACTTCTGGTGGCCCAAGATGACCGGGAAGAAGCTCAACGAGACGATCGGCAAGATCCAGTTCTGGCTGCTGTTCCTGGGCTTCCACGGCACCTTCCTGGTACAGCACTGGCTGGGCGCCGCGGGCTTCCCGCGCCGCTACGCCGACTACCTGCCCGACGACGGTTTCACGGCGCTGAACCAGATCTCCTCGATCTCGTCCTTCGTCCTGGCCGCCTCGACGCTGATCTTCTTCTGGAACATGTATGTCACCGCGAAGAAGGCACCGATGGTCGAGGTCAACGACCCGTGGGGGCACGGCTGCTCGCTGGAATGGGTGACCTCCTGCCCGCCGCCGCCGCACAACTTCACTTCGTTGCCGCGGATCCGTTCGGAGCGTCCGGCCTTCGACCTTCACCATCCGCACGCCGCGGCACCCGGTGCCGTTGCTGCAGGCGCAGAGAAGTAGTAGGGGCATCACGTGAAAACACAGGCCTATCTCTTCATGGGTATCTCGACCTTCTTCGCCGTCGTGGCAGGCGTGTACATGTTCTGGGCACGCCAGGACCACGGTGCGGTCGAATGGGTGGGTGCCACGGTCCTGGTCGTGGCCATCGGTTTCGGTTGGATGATGGGCTGGTGGCTCTGGCAGGCGGCACGCCGAAGCGAGCACTTCCACGGGCTGCCGGCAGAGGAACGGCTGGACGGCGAGATCGCCGAGAACGCCGGTGAGTACGGCTTCTTCAGCCCGTACAGCTGGTGGCCGCTGTTCGTGGCACTCTCGGTGGCCTTCGGTGTCGTCGGTGTCGCGGTCGGATGGTGGATGGCACTGCTCGGTGCGTTCGCCATCATCCTGACCACCATCGGCTGGGTCTTCGAGTACTACCGCAAGGAGTTCCAGCACTGACACGCCACCCCGAGATGGCCATGACCCTTTGAGGGTATATGGCTACCCAGGGTAGTATTACTCCGTCACCGCCCCGGTGTTCGGGGGATGTGGATCACGCACCCCCTCGGACACCGGGGCTTTTGCCGTCGGTGACCCGCAGGCGCTCGATCATGTGGCCGTACGCCGCACACGCCCCGGGGAGTCGACTCGGAAGGTGGGGAGGTACTCGACGTGAAGGGACGAGCGGTTCGGGGCGTGGTGCATGGTCTGGCGGTCGGGGGCACCGTCGTGTGCATGGCAACGTCCTGCACTCTTGCCGGCCAGGCACCCGGCCCCGGAGGAGACGAACACGGACCGGAGATCGTGATCACCCCCGAGAACGGGACGGATGACGTGGTCCCCAACACCCCGATGCGGGTGGTTGTCGACGGGGGAGCCGTCTCCGACGTCCGTGTGGAGCAGCGGCCCCTCGACAGTACGAGCAAGGACGGGACGGAGGAGCGGGACGAGACCGCGTCCCGAGGCAGTGTCGACAAGGACGGCAGCGTCTGGGTCAGTGACTGGAATCTGCAGCCGGGGGCCGAGATCACCGTGTACGCCACAGCGGAGGACCCGGGTGGGCAGGAGACCGAGGTCGTCTCCGTGTTCACCACCGTCGACGTCGAGGAGGAAGAGCACCTTTCCCTGGACTCCAGCTTCCCCGTCACGGGGGACGTGGTCGGTGTCGGTATGCCGGTGATCATCGACTTCGACCGTCCGGTGGAGAACAAGGAACAGGTGGAAAACTCCATCGAGATCGTCTCGGAGCACCCGGTCTCCGGTGCCTGGAACTGGGTCTCCGACGAGATGGCCGTTTTTCGACCGCAAGAGTACTGGGAGCCCCACCAGAACGTGCGGGTGGACGCGCGCCTGACCGGGGTGGAAGCCTCGGAAGGGGTCTACGGCCTCGACGAGCACACCATCGAGTTCGAGGTGGGCCGGGAACTGATCTCCACCATGCACGTGCCCGATCATGAGATGAAGGTCAGCATCGACGGAGAACACGCTCGTACCATCCCGGTCAGCAACGGGACGGGTCAGCGTGATTTCAACACCACCACCTCCGGCATCCATCTGACCATGGAAAAGTACAGTTCCTTGGTGATGGATTCGGCCACCGTCGGCATCCCGGAAGGTTCACCCGGTCATTACCGCCTGGACGTGGACTGGGCGGTACGTACGTCCAACAGTGGAGAGTTCGCGCACGCCGCCCCGTGGAACGGCCGGATCGGCAGTGCCGACACCTCCAACGGATGCACGAACATGTCGGTGGAGGATGCACGCTGGTTCCACGACCAGTCACTCATGGGTGACGTACTGAAGACCACCGGTACCGATCGTGAACTCGAGTGGGACAACGGCTGGGGTTATTACCAGCGCTCCTGGGAGGAGTGGTTGGACCACAGCATCACCGGGGCACCGCACGTGACCGACGGTTCGGGAACACCCGGCTCCGTCCACGGGGAAGATCTGTAGGACTGCTGCCTCGGAGGTTGCCGTACGAGTGCGGGGGGCGAAGGACAGGCGCACGTGGTCAGGGAGAAGATGCC
>DXDP01000037.1 GCA_019115445.1 Candidatus Nocardiopsis merdipullorum | reverse complement strand
GTACCGCTCCCAACAGGCATGAAATAACCACGACCGATGTCGCAGGGAGGATGTCATGCCTGGTGCATCAGAAATTTTCAACCGTCTGAAGAAGGCTGTCATGGGCAATCCCGACAAGGCTGAGGGGGCGGTGGACAAGGCAGCGGACACGGCCAAGAAGGCCACCGGTGGTTCCTATGACGAGAAGATCGACAAGGGAGCGAACAAGGCGACGGAGTACCTACGCAAGCAATCGCAGGAAGACAAGCAGAACAAGAAGAAGTAGTGCTTCCAGTGGACGGGTGGAGCGTTCTCTTTCGGAAACGCTCCACCCGTCCACTGTTCGCGACCGGAAGAATCACCCGCTCTGCGTGGCGAACTGGGTGCGGTACAGGGCGGTGTACAGCCCACCCGTGTCGAGAAGGTCCTCGTGGGTGCCCCGTTCCAGGATCCGACCGTCCTCGAGTACAAGGATCTGATCGGCCTCACGGACCGTGGCCAACCGGTGAGCGATGACCAACGAGGTACGGCCCACCAGGGCGGCAGCCAGCGCTTCTTGTACGGCCGCCTCCGACTCCGAGTCCAAGTGCGCGGTGGCCTCGTCCAGCACCACGATCGACGGTGCCTTGAGGAGCAGGCGAGCGATGGCCAGGCGCTGCTTCTCCCCGCCGGACAGGCGGTATCCGCGGTCTCCCACCATGGTGTTCAACCCATCGGGCAGCTGCTCCAGCAGTGGCCCCAGCCGGGCCAGCCGCAGAGCCTCCTCCATCTCCCCTTCTGTGCTCTTGGGGGCTGCGTAGCGCAGGTTGGCCTCCACCGTGTCGTGGAAGAGTTGTGCGTCCTGGGTCACCACGCCGACGGAATCACGCAGTGAATCGCTCGTGGTCCTGGTCAGATCCAGTCCGCCCACTCTCACGGTGCCCTCGGTCGGGTCGTACAGGCGGGAGACCAGGTGGGTGAGGGTCGTCTTGCCCGCCCCGGAGGGGCCCACGAGCGCGACCATGGTCCCGGGTTCGGCGCGAAACGACACCTCGCTCAGCACCTGGGTGTCACCATTGCCCGCTTCCGCCTGCGGAGTCTTCTCCAAGGAGGCCACGGACGCCTCGTCCGAGCCCGGATAGCGGAACGACACCCGATCGAACTCCACCGACAGCGGCCCGGAGGGGACCGGCTCGGCATCGGGCCTTTCCTTGATGGCCGGCTCCAGGTCGAGGACCTCGAAGACACGGTCGAAGGAGACCAACGCGGTCATGATCTCCACGTGCACGTTGGACAGTGTGGTGACCGGCCCGTAGAGGCGGGTGAGCAGGGTGGCCAGGGCCACAAGGGTACCGACCTCGAAGGTACCGGCGATGGCGAGCACACCACCGACGCCGTAGACCATGGCCATCGCCAGAGCGGTGATCAAGGTCATCATGGAAAACAGCAAGGACCCGTACACGGCCTGACGCACACCCAGATCACGGACGTTTCCCGCCCGGTCGGCGAAGGCCGCGGACTCCTCGGTGGGGCGACCGTAGAGCTTGACGAGCATGGCTCCACCGACGTTGAAACGCTCGGTCATCAGCGAACTCATCGCGGCGTTGTTGTCCATCGCGGCCCGGGAGATGTGGGCAAGGCGGCGTCCGATGAACTTGGCGGGCATCAGGAACAGTGGCACCAGAGCCAGTGCGATGAGCGTGACCTGCCAGGACAGCGCCAACATCGTGATAATGACGGCGACACCGCTGATCAGGTTGGACACCACGGACTGCAGGACCGAGGTGATGGCCCGCTGGGCCCCCACGACGTCGGTGTTGAGCCTGCTGATCAACGACCCGGTCTGAGTACGGGTGAAGAACGACAGTGGCATCCTCTGCACGTGCGTGAACACCTGGGTGCGCAACGTGTAGATGACACCTTCACCGATCCGGGAGGACAACCATCGACCCGTGAGGGTCATCCCTGCCTCGAGCACGGCCAGACCGGCCGCGGCCAGTGCCAACCACATCACCAAAGAGGTGTCTTCGAGAAGGACGCCTTGGTCGATGATGGCACGCAACAGCAGTGGGTTGGCCACGACGATGCCCGCTGCGACCGAGGTGACCAGCACGAACACCAGAATGGAGCGCCAGTGGGGGCGGGCGTAGGAGATGACCCGGCCAGTGATTCCGGGGGGCAACGACTGACCCCGTGCGCTTCCGTCGTTGACCAAGGCCCTGTAGGAGGGCCTGCCTGACATCATGGGCAGCCTCGTTCTGTTCGTGGATTCGGCAACTTTCAACACCGAGGACCACGAGATGCTTCCTGGCGTGGGACAGGGGTGTGATGAATATCCCAAACCCTGTCCGGCGTGTTTCACAAGGAGCGCGAGAGGCGTCCCAGAGCGGCTGTGGTGGAGCGTCCCGGGGTGAAGGGGAGTTCCCATGCCTGAGCGCCGAGCGCGTCGGCACCGCGGATCTTGGCCCGGGTGTAACGGTCTCCGACGGTGAACGCCAGGGCGCCCGGGGCAAGGGGGCGCAGGATGTCTGCGTAGGCCGACCAGTCGGCGACCTCGGCCGGTCCTTCGATGACGAAGGAGCCTTGCACGGAGGAAAGGGCCGCGATGGTCTCGGCCCGCTCCTCCTCGGGGTTGACGGGACGTTCGGGGCCCTTCCAGGCACGCACGCGTTCGTCGGACTCGATACCGACGATCAGGGGTAGACCTCGCTCGGCAATGGTGCGGAGGAAACGCACGTGCCCCACATGCAGCACGTCGAAGACCCCGGTGACCACGGCCGGTTCGCTCAGGACGTGTGGTCGGTGGAACCAGCGCAGATGGAGAGGCCTGGTGACCTGCCCCTGTGCGTTCGTCTCCGTCATGCAGCCACCTGCTTCCTCATGCCCGAGTGCCCGCCCTTTGTGCACCACGGGCCCGCCGGCAAGGTCAACGTACCCGCTCGTGGTGGGTATTCCGGCGAGGGGGAGTCTGCGCACCGAAGGAGATTCGCATCAATGTGAGAGACCTCACCAAGAATCCTGGAGGTGTCCGGCCGTACGTGTCGTGAAGACAACAAAAAGGGAGGGGTTGCACACCCCTCCCGAGTGGAGCGGGCGACGAGAATCGAACTCGCACGACCAGCTTGGAAGGCTGGGGTTCTACCATTGAACTACGCCCGCATGGCGCCAGAGACCCAGAGTTTCCTCTAGACTCGTGGAGCCGTCTGGGAACCAGAGTACAGTGTCCGGAGCAGTGGTCGCACACACGCTCCGGAGATGCCATCCTTGGAGTCCGGCGCACGGGGTGTAGCGCAGCTTGGTTAGCGCGCATGCTTTGGGAGCATGAGGTCGCGGGTTCGAGTCCCGCCACCCCGACGGAACCGACCGTGGTCGCGCGGCCCTTTTCGGCCGCGCGCCATGGCCCCCTGCGCACCTGGCCTAGACTTGGTGCGATCAGCAGGAAACCGTAAGTCCCAGCCCGTCGCAGGGCACCCCAGCAGAACACGGTCGTGAGATGGGGTGCGCACGTGCATTCGCCGTTGCGTGTGGTGCGCCTGCGGGCCGATGCGGACACCAGCCGGCAAACCTAGGAGTACCGCCCCGTGAAGACCGATGTCGAGGAGCTCAGCCCGACCCGGGTCAAACTGACCATCGAGGTGCCCTTCGAGGAGCTCGAGCACGCTTTCGACGTGACCTACAAGGCACTGGCGAAGCAGGTTCGGATCAAGGGCTTCCGCCCGGGCAAGGCCCCGGCGCGGTTGATCGACCGTTACGTCGGTCGCGGCGCGGTGGTCAGTGAAGCGGTCAACCACGCCGTCCCGGAGCTTTACAACGAGGCCGTCCAGAAGGAGGAACTCTTCGCGCTCGGCCAGCCCGACGTGGAAGTCACCAAGCTGGAGGACAACGAAGAACTCGCGTTCACCGCAGAGGTCGACGTCCGCCCCAAGTTCGAGGTGAAGGACTACAAGGGCATCGAGGTGACCGTCGACAGCGCCGAGGTCACCGACGAGCAGGTCGACGAACAGATCAGTACCTTGCGTGAGCGCTTTTCCACGCTGGTGGGTGTGGACCGCCCCATCGAGGACGGTGACCACCTGTCCATCGACCTGTCCGCAGCGGTCGACGGTGAAAAGCTGGAGGACGTTGCCGTCAGCGGTCACTCCTACGAGATGGGTACCAACACCATGCTCGAGGGGCTCGACGACACCCTGCGCGGTATGGAAGCAGGCGGTGAGGCGACCTTCAGCACCACCCTGGTGGGTGGCGAGCACGAGGGTCAGGAGGCCGACGTCACCGTCACCGTGCACAGCGTGAAGGTCAAGGAGCTGCCCGAACTGGACGACGAGTTCGCCCAGCTGGCCAGCGAGTTCGACACGATCGAGGAGTTGCGCGACGACATGCGCGAGCGCATGGGTGAGATGCGTCGCATGCAGCAGCTCTCCACAGCGCGCGACAAGGCGTTGGAGAAGCTGATCGAGTCGATCGACCTGCCTTTGCCGGAAGCGGTCGTGGACGAGGAGATCACCCGCCGGCGCGAGAGCCTGGAGCAGCAGCTGACCCAGAGCGGGCTCAGCAAGGAGGCCTACCTCGAGTCGCAGGAAAAGACCGAGGAGGAGTTCGAGGAGGAGCTGAAGACCAGCGCCGACTCCGCCGTCAAGGCCGGGTTCATCCTCGACCAGCTCGCTCTGCAGGAAGACCTGAGCGCCGACCAGGGTGAGCTCAGCCAGTACGTGTTCGAACAGGCCCAGCGCATGGGCGTGAGCCCGGACCAGCTGGCTCAGCACTTGGTCGAGTCGAACCAGATCCGCGTGGCCTTCACCGAGGTCGTGCGTGGCAAGGCCATGGACCTGGTCCTGGCCAACGCCGAGATCACCGACGAGGACGGCAACGTCGTCGAGCAGAAGACCGACTCGGACTCCGAGCAGGCGGCCGAAACCGCTGCGGTGGCCGCCGAGGAGGCCGTAGAGGCCGCCACGGAGGAGACCGAGCCCATCGAGGACACCACCGAAGGCGAGAGCAAGACCGAGTAGTCCAGCCTCGTCGACGCCCCGTGAGCCCCGTCCGACCTCGACGTCGGGCGGGGCCGCGCATGTTCACCGATGGAAGAACGCGCAGCGGGCACCGTCGCACACCCTGCGCTCAAAGCGAACAGGGACGCTATCCGTGCGAGCGTGGCGCCCGTCGGCGTTAGTGTCGCAAGTATCGCAGCCGTTTCGATTCCGGAGCAGGTGACGAGAGTGCCGCCGATTGATGAGTCCGTGCGATTCGACGCTCGTACGTCGGAGCCGCAGTTTTCCCCTTTTGTTGAGCAGACGCCTCAGCGCCTGCTGCGTCAGCGAATTGTTTTCCTTGGGCAGCAGGTCGACGACGAGATCGCCAACCGCCTCGTCGGTGAGCTCCTGCTGCTGTCCGCCGAGGACCGCCAGCGGGACATCACGATGTACATCAACTCGCCGGGTGGTTCGGTGACCGCCGGTATGGCGATCTACGACGTGATGCAGTACATCCCCAACGACGTGCGCACCGTGGGTATCGGTATGGCCGCCTCCATGGGCCAGATGCTCCTGTGCGCGGGTGCTCAGGGCAAGCGCTATGCGTTGCCGCACACCCGTGTGATGATGCACCAGCCCTCCGGTGGCATCGGGGGTACCGCCTCCGACATCAGGATCCTCGCCGACCAGCTCCTCTACGTGAAGAGGATGTTCCTGGACAGGATCTCCCAGCACACCGGCCAGGCGGTGGAACAGATCGAGAAGGACGCCGACCGGGACCGTTGGTTCACCGCCCATGAGGCCCTGGAGTACGGCTTCATCGACGAGGTCCTCGAAGGGACGCTCGATGTGTCCGAGGAGCGGGCCCAGAGTTGAGTCCGTCGTACCTGAACCAGGAACGGCGCAGTGCGTGGAAGGCGTGAAATGACCGAGTTCAACCCCAGTCTCATCGACGGTACGGCCCCTGTGGCTCCTCAGAGTCGGTACGTCCTGCCGTCCTATGTCGAGCGGACGTCGTACGGCGTCAAGGAGATGAATCCGTACAACAAGCTCTTCGAGGAGCGGATCATCTTCGTCGGCGTGCAGATCGACGACGTGTCGGCCAACGACCTCATGGCCCAGCTCATCACACTCGAGCAGCTCGACTCCGAGCGTGACATCCAGATGTACATCAACTCCCCGGGCGGCTCGTTCACTTCGCTGATGGCCATCTACGACACCATGCAGTTCGTGCGTCCGGACATCCAGACGGTGTGCATCGGTCAGGCCGCGTCGGCCGCCGCGATCCTGCTTGCGGGCGGGACCAAGGGCAAGCGTGGTGCGCTGCCCAACGCCCGGATGATGATCCACCAGCCCGCGACGGAGGGCATGCACGGGCAGGCCAGCGACATCGAGATCCAGGCCAACGAGATCACCCGGATCCGCAAGCAGCTGGAGACGACCCTGGCCAAGCACACCGGCCGGTCGGTGGAGGAGATCTCGGAAGACATCGAGCGCGACAAGATCCTGACCGCGGAGGAGGCCACCGAGTACGGTCTGATCGACTTCGTGCTCCCCTACCGGAAGGCGTCCCTGAAGTAGGGTGCTGTGCAAAGAACGTACAAACCGGACCGGTCTTCGACCCGCCTGGACAGTTCGATGGTGAAGCCGGTCCGGTTTTTCGCTTAGTCTGGCTGAGAGCGACACACAGATCGTCTCGCTCCTGGAGCGGGGC
>DXDP01000377.1 GCA_019115445.1 Candidatus Nocardiopsis merdipullorum | reverse complement strand
CACCAATGCGGGAACGACGGGGATCGGGGTGGCTCCCAGGTCCTGTGCGAACTGGAAGTACTCGAAGTAGCCCAGGCCGTAGCTCTGGTTGTAGCCCCACCAGTTGGCGTTGGTCGGGCGTTCCTCGACCGGGCCGACGGTGTCCTTCCACTGGAACGAGCGGCCACGTTCCCAGTCGGGTTCTTCGTAGGACTCGTGGCTGCCGGTGTTGACCAGGCACCCGCCGGGAAAGCGCAAGAAGTCCGGGTCCAGGCCGGCGATGGTCCGGGCGATGTCGGGGCGAAGCCCGTTGGCATGGCCGTTGAAGGTGTCCTCGGGGTACAAGGAGACCATGTCCAGGGCGACCGTGCCGGAACCACCCGCGATCACCGCCAACTCACCGTCGTCGGCGGCGGTGTGGGTGGTGATGGTGGTCGAGTACTGGGTCCACTCGCCTTCTTCGACGGTGAGGACGGCCTCGTCGGCCAGAAGCTCACCACTGCCTGAGGAACGCAACGCGAAACTGAGGTCGTTACCGTCCTCCTGGTCGGTGCGTGCCCACACCGACACCTCGAACTCGGCCCCTTCCTCCACCGCCATTCCGTCGAAGAAGCCGGAGTTGACCAGGCCGAATCCGGCGTCCGGACCGGCACCGTCACCTTCGAGACGCAGTTCGGCGTACTGACGGTTGTTCTCGTTCAGACGACCCTCGTCATCGACGACCTCGACGCTTCCTCCCGCGGCGCCGACCGACTCCTCGGACCAGCCGGTGAGAGGGTGGTAGTCCTCGTTGTCCACCGGGCCGAACTCGAAGGACCGGTTCTGTACCCGCTCCGGGTAGAGACCGCCGTCGCCGGCGAAGTTGATGTCCTCCAGGAAGATGCCGTACATCGTGTCGGCGATGTCGGCGCCCGATTCCGAGGGGTCCGCGGTGATCGTGTATTCGGCCGCGTCCTCTTCCATGGCATGGGCGCTGGGCACCACCAGGACGGCGCCCATGAGGGCCGCACCCAGGATCGGCCCACCCCGTCGGCTGATCAGGCTGCGGTCAGCGGGTCCGCAGTCCGATCCGGTGGTGTTCGTTCGTCTTGGGGGATCGGGGGTCGAATACTGTCGGGGGGTCTTCGAACTCATGCAATTCCTTACCCTGCAGATACTCTTCCTTGCTCAGAGCGACCGGATCGGTCCTGGTGGGTCTCGGCCCACAGGTAGGGCATGTTTGGACGTTTTCGCCGGTGATGCCCGGGGAGACGAATCAGTGGTCACCGCTGCGAAGTGCTCCCGAAGCAAGGGACCACCCCCATTCGCCTGCAAGGCGGTCGTGCTCTTCCTGAGTGATGGGCATGACCGTGCCGTGGCGGGGCGACTCGGGAAGGTTGTAGTCGCTGGAGACGGACCACTCGCCGGAATCGAGGTCGGTGGTCTCGAAGGGCACGTAGCCACGACCGCTCCACTCGTCGACGAAGAGGTACCACTTCTCCTCGGTGTTGGACTCGAAGATGGTGGGTCCCTCCCCCATCTCGATCCCCGGTTCGCCGTCGGAACCGTGCCCGATGCATTCGGCGACCAGGTCCCACATGGGGTCCAGCAGATCGTCGGAACGTTCCGCGACGATGAACTTGCCACACTCACCGTCACCGCGCTCGTCCTTGGTGAAGCGGTAGTAGTGGCCGTCGTGCCTCACCACGGTGGAGTCGATCACCGAGTGTCCGGGGTCGAACCAGACCTCGGGGTCGTCGAACTCCTGAAAGTCCGTGGTGGTGGCGTACATCATTCGTTGGTGTTGTGCCCCTGTGTGGTCCGGGTCGTCCTCGTCGTAGAGCTTCGAGGCCCAGAACATGGCGAACTGTTCGCGTTCTGCGTCCCAGTAGGCTTCGGGCGCCCAGGTGTTACCCGCGTTCGGCGGTGCCACCTCGACTTCTTGCTGGTCGCTCCAGTCCACCAGGTCACTGGACTGCCACACCATGACGGAGCGGCTGCCGTGCCGCTGGGCCTCGTCCCAGTCACCCCCACCGTGGATCTTCAGGTCTGTGGCGATGAGGTGGAAGGTGCCGTCCTCGGGTGAGCGGATGATGAAGGGGTCACGCACGCCCTCGTCTCCGAGGGTCGAGGTGAGTACGGGTTCACCGTCATTGAGTTCCCGCCAGTTCAGGGGATCGTTTCCTTCACTGAGCGCGAAGTGGATCTGTTCACCGTCCGGTGTCCCCTCGCCCGTCATGTAGACGAACAGGTATCCGGCGTAGTCCTGGTCAACGGGTGCGGAAAGCGCTTCGGAGCCCGGCCCGATGCTGCTGACGGCAATCGTGAGGAATCCGGCGAGCAGGGCAGCAGCTCCCACTCGAACGGCTTTTCGGCGTGGTACTGGTCTGGTCAAGGGCACACCCGTGTCCTTTCGGTTCACCAACCTGCCACAGCAGATGTTCGCGCTAACAAACTGTTGCGTAAACGCTTTCTGTTCCGCAGCTCAGTATGGCCCCTCAGAGGAGTGCGTCAAGGGGGGTAGACAGAGAAAACAGAATCGGTCCCCGTGGCTCACCATGTTCATGCACGTATGGTGAGCCCTCACAATCTCAGGTCAGAACCGGTATCCACACCCGCATGGCGGTCGGCCCCCTGCGGGCCCACTCGTGATACGGGGACAGTGTGAGTTCGACCGATCGGGAAGGTACAGCGCCCTCGGTGGCGCCATAGGGCAGGCTCCACGAAACCGGGGGATCACCGGGCCGCAGGACTCCGCGTGCCCGCACCTGCCCTGCACGCTCGTACGGGGCGACCCGTGGATCGAGCAGGACATCGTCCAGCCCCACCCCTTCGGGAAGATCGATCGACTCCACGCAATGGACCAACGGCCCACGCTCCACAGCCACACAGCCGCGTACGGCGTCGATACGAGGGTCCGGCCAGGTCAATCGTGCCTTCATCGGCAAATGCAGAAGGATCTCCTCGTCACGGACGAACCGGCGTTCCACGACCGCGAAGCCGGGGTCGACCCGGCGGCGTGTGCCACCCTCCTGCAGTTCCGCGCCCTCGGCCCAGTCGGGGACCCTCAACCTCAGCCCGACCTTTCCCGAAGGAGCGTCCGTGATCCGGATCCTGATCAGACCGTCATCGGGGTAATCGGTACGGACCTCGAATCCGAAGATTCGACCATCGCCCAACGATGCCCGTACGGTCGAGGACGAGTACTGCAACAAAGTGACCCCGCCCTCCCCCACGCCGGCGGAAAAGGTCTGCCACGAGGCGAAGGTGCGCGCCAGATTGGTGGGACAGCAGGAGACGTCGAACCACGGTGCACGGACCCCGCTCTTGGCGCGAGGGCTGAGGCCGACCCCCTCCTGTTCCGACGCGGGTACACGTTGGTGGAGCGGGTTGGCGTAGAAGAACGCCCGACCGTCCGTCCCCGGTGACACCGCCACGACGTTGTACAGAGTGCGTTCGATGAGATCGGCGTACCGTACCTCGCCGGTGGCCAGGTACAGGCGCCAGGACACCATCACCGAAGCGATCCCCGCACAACTTTCGCAGTAGGCACGGTCCGGGGGGAGTTCCCAGTCCTCCCCGAACCCCTCGTCCTGGTGACGGGACCCCATGCCTCCCGTCAGGTAGGTGCGCCTGGAAACCGTGTGTTCCCACTGGCGTTCGAGCGCCGCGAGCAGCTCGTCGTCGGCCGTTTCGACCGCCACGTCCACCGCTCCGGCCACGAGGTAGAGGGCGCGGACGGCGTGCCCCCTCCACGCATCGGCTTCGCGGATGGGTACGTCGTCCTGGAAGTAGGGGCTGCCGGAAGGTACACGATCACCACGCAGAGTGCCTCTCCCCCGGCGTTCCAGGAAGATCCGGGACTGTTCCAGGTAGCGCGGCTCCCCCAGTGCCCTGCTGAGTTCGGCGAGCCCCACCTCGATCTCGGGATGGCCGCAGATTTGTTGCCTGCCGTGGTTGCCGAAAGTGTCGCAGACATGGTCTGCGGCACGGCGGGCCACCTCGACCAGTGGATCGTCGAGCCCGACCGTACGCGCCCGGGCAACCGCCGCCTGGAGCAGGTGGCCGGTGCAGTACAGTTCGTGGCCGTTCTCGAGGTCGGTGTAGCGGCCCTCCTGGTCACCGTGCCCGTAGCAGGTGTTGAGGTAGCCGTCCGGATCCTGGGCTCGGGCCACTCGTGCGGTCAGGCGGTGCAGAGTCGCGTCGGCCTCTTGGTCCCCGGTACGGCCGTACTCCCAGGCCAGGGCTTCCATCAGCTTGTAGACCTCGGAGTCGGAGAAGCACCACCCGGGCCGGTCGGGGGCGGTCGTGCCCTCGGCGACCCGGTCGAAGTTGGCCAACCAACCCAGCCGCTCCATCCATTCCTCGCAGTGACCGAGCGTTGCAAGGGTGTTGACGCGTTGTCTGCGTTCCCAAAATCCCGAGGTCAGGGTGGTCTCACCCAGTCCGAGTGGGCGCTGTCTGCCCTGTGAGGGTATGACCGGTCCACTGCTCCGACGATCGGCCAGGCGGGATGTGTCGTGGACTGTCACACGTGCTCCTCAAGTCGTGGTCGTACGGGGTGTTGTGGTCGGACAGTGTGGGGTTTCATTTGACCGCCCCCGCGGTCACGCCGCCCGCCACGTAGCGTTGCGCGAGGACCAGCAGGAGGGTCGCGGGGACGGAGGCCACCACGGCGGTGGCCATGATGGCGTTCCACTGGGTGGTGTTGTTGCCGATGTAGTTGTAGATGCCCAAGGTGATCGGGATGAGGTCCCCGTTCCGGTTGAGGGTGGAGGCGAAAATGAAGTCCGACCACGCCCACAGGAACGCAAACAGTGACACCGTCAGGATCGAGTTACGGCTGACGGGCAGCACGATGGAGTGGAAGACCCGCCACGTGCTCGCGCCGTCGACCTTCGCCGCTTGGATGATGTCCTTGGGAATGCCGGACATGAAAGCGGTGAAGAGCATCACGGCGAAGGGCACCGCGATGGTCGAGTCGGCGACGACGAGCCCCCAGATCGTGTTCAGCCAGCCCAGACGCACGAAGATGGCGTAAAAACCCATCGCCATCACCACGCTCGGGAGCATCTGCGCCACGATCAGCAGGAAACCGATGGTTCCCGATCCGCGCATCGACAGCCTCGAGAGCGCGTACCCGGCGGGTGCGGAGATCAACAGGGTCAGGAGCACGCACCCCAGGCCGATGATCAAGCTGGTGGCCAGGTTCGGCAATTGTTGTTGGAAGACGATCGTGTACCCGTCGAAGGTGGGGTCCTTCGGATACCAGTGCGGTGGGTCCGCGCGCAGGTTGTTGGTCCGGGTCAGCGAGACGTTGAACATCCAGTACACGGGAAAGAGCATGAGCGCGGTGAAGAACAGCCCCAGTGCCGTCCGCCACCAGCTACGACGAACATTCATGACCGTGCCTCCCGCCGCTGGAGATACAGGTACACGAAGCCGAAGACCAGGGCCATGACGATGAGGAGGTTGCCCACCGCTGCGGCCTGGGAGAAGTCGGGCCGGCCGGTACCGAAGGCCCGACGGTAGGACCAGATCGCCAAAGTGGTGGAGGAGTTTCCGGGCCCACCCAGGGTCATGATCCAGATGACATCGACCACTTTCAGCGTGTAGACGAGCCCCAGCAGCAAAGTGATGATCGAGACCGGACGGAGCATCGGCACGGTGATGTGCCAGAACCGCCGCCAGGCACCCGCTCCGTCCAGGTGTGCGGCCTCGTAGAGGTCGTCGGGGATGTTCTGCAACCCGGCGTACAGGATGACCAGGTTGAACGGGATACCCAGCCAGACGTTGGCGATGATCACCGACACCAGGGCCCACTCCGGAGAGGTCAGCCAATTGATCTGGCCTCCCCCAAAAGCCGTGAGCACCGAGTTCACGATCCCGTTGTCACTGTTGAGCATCCACGACCAAGTGGATGCCGACACGATCATCGGCAGCAGCCACGGGATCAGGAACGCCGCGCGCAAGCCGATGGAAAGCGGGAAGTTGGTTCGGAAGAAGACCGCCAGGGCCAGTCCGAGCGCGAACTGGACACTGATCGAGACCAGGGTGAACACCAACGTGTTCACCACGGCCGAGGTGAAGATCGTGGACGTGATCACTTCCACGAAGTTGGTGGCGCCGACGAAATCGGCGTCCCCCTGCACGAACGCCCGCGGTGTGTAGTCGTGCAGGCTCAGGTCGAGATTCCGGTAGAGCGGAAATACGTAGAAAGCTCCCAGGTAAACGATGAGGGGCGCGACAAAGGCGAGGGCGGCCCATCGACCACCGGTGAGGGGGTTACGGGATCGGTGACCACTCCGTCGAGGGCGGGAGGCCTCACCGGACCCGGAGTCCTGCACACCGGTGCGAGAAGGACCGAGTCGCCGCAGCGTCGAAGTCATGACGTGCTGTTCCTCGGGTAGGGGGCGTGGCGGTCAGTTGCTCTGTTCCGTGGCCTCGGCCTGAGCGGCTTCGAGGGCCTCCTGCGCGGTACTCACTCCGCTCAGGGTGTTTTGCAGCGCGTTCCACAGGGACTCGGAGATGGTCGCGTAGTCGGTTCCCAGGTCGTCGCCGGTACGCCCCTTGGCGTTACGGACCGCCTCGACCCACGGTTCCAGGTCGGCATTCTCCTGCAGCAGAGCTTCTTGCCCCTCGGTCGTGGGAGGTACGTAGTAGGCGAAAGTGTTGGCGGTCTCCACCATTCCTTCGGGGGTGGTCATACACTCCACGATCTGGGTGGTGACGTCGTAGCGCTCGGGGTCACCCTGTACCGGAACGGTGATGAACTCACCTCCTGTGGGGGTGGGCGCGATGCCTCCGTCCTTGCCGGGAAGGGTGATCACACCGGTGGGGAAATCGGCTTCGGTGGCGGCGCTGTTCACCTGCCAGGTCCCGTTCACCGCAAAAGCGAACTCCCCGGTCAGGAACTCTTCCCACACCGTGTTCTGGGAGTTGTCGAGCACCGAGTTGGGTGCGTACCCCTCATCCATCCATCCCTGCAGCAGTTCCAGGGCTTCGAGCGCCTCGGGCGAATCCAGTTCACGCAGGTCCGCGCCGGCGCCCCAGAACCAGGGCAGGAACTGGAACGAACCTTCTTCCGTTCCGATCGCGGCGAAGGTGATACCGCGGTGGTCGGTGTCGGTGATCTGTTCCAGGGCGTCGGTGAGCGAGGCCCAGTCGGTGACCTGTGCGGGATCGACCCCGGCCTCCTCCAGGATCGTCTCGTTGTAGTAGATCGCAAGCGTGTTGGCACCGATCGGGATTCCGTAGGCTTCTCCGTCGACCATCCCGGCGGCCAGGAGGTTCTTGTCGATGTCGGAGGTGTCGAGGCCGAACTCGTCCATGGTGGTGAGCATCTCGGTCTCGGCCAGGGTGGGGACTGCGGGGTTGTCCAGCAGGATGACGTCGGGGGATGTGCCTTCTTGGGCGGCGAGCAGGGCCTGGTTGGTCAGGTCGGTGGTGTCGTAGGCGGTGCGCTCGATGGTGACGCTGGCGGCTTCTCCACACGCCTGCACGCGTTGGGCCCAGTCGGAGTTCTCCTCGTGCTGGGGATAAGGGTCCCACCAGGTGTGGGTCGTGTCGCTCTGGCCGTCATCACCACCTCCGGAGCAGGCGGTGGACATCAGGATCACGGAAGCCAGGGCACCGACTCGCAGCAAGGAGCACCCAGCGGTTTTCTGGTGTTGCATGGTCGTCTCATTTCTTGGGTGTGCTTCTCATTGATTCGGCCCGCGATCATGTGGTGCATCGGGGTGGGCCGGTGCTGGCCCTGTCCACGAGTTCGGGGTGTACGAAGCGCCGCACCCAGGGGGTCTCCTCCTTGGACGTACCGGTGATACGGCGTACGAGTTGCCGCACCGCCAGGCTTCCCAGCAGCCCCGGGGCGCTCTCGACCGAGGTGTAGGGCAAGGAGAAGGTACGGGCGAACTCGTCGGAGTAGCGTCCTACGACCGACAGGTCGGCGGGGACGCTCTTTCCCCGGGCATGGAGGACGGAAGGAAGGGCGGCGGAGGCCGCCTCGTTGTTGATCAGCAGGCCGGTGACGTCCGGGTAGGTGTCGAGCAGTCGGTGCATGGTCCGGCCGATCTCGGGTTGTCGTGCCTCCCCGAAGGCCGTGTGCAGCCGCATACCGTGAAGACGGGCCTGTTCCAGGGCGGCGTTCTTGAGCCGCCAGACATAGGCGCCTCCCCTGGCCACGACGTGTTCGGGCTGTGAGACGAGCAAAGCCTCCCGATGGCCCAACTCGTGCAGGTGGTCGACCATCAAGCGTCCGGCCGCGGCGAAGTCG
>DXDP01000376.1 GCA_019115445.1 Candidatus Nocardiopsis merdipullorum | reverse complement strand
CATCGGCGATGGCCTGGCCGCCGGGTTCGGCGGCGGCGTTGGCCGACCAGACCGGGTTCACGTACACATCGGCACCCTGGTAGGGGTTGTCAACACGTTCCTGGGCGGCGGAGGGGGAGGTCACCGCCAAGGCCAGTGACGCGGCGACGCCGATGCCGGCCGCGGCTGCCAGACCGCGGAATGCCCACGGACGGCGCCCTGTTGCGCGGGGAGAGTTTCTCATCTTGGGTTGTACTTCCTTTTGGGGAGCGGGTGGCCAGAAGGAGTTGCGGTTGTGGCCGTACGAAGTTCCGGGATTCGCACGGGAAAGACCTGGCATGGTGGCGAGCGGGACATCGGCTTTCAACCTTCGTGTCCAGGGACAAAACTACGGTTGTACGTTCCTGAGAGTTGGGAGCGCTCCCAGTAGCGGGGTAAGAGAGTGGATGAGATCAGGAGTGCGAAATGCCCTCAGCTTCTGTGATGGGAGTCACTGCGCTGTGAGCTTGCGAGCACCGTAGCCCCATCAATGGTGATATGTAAATACCGAGTGACACGATTATTTTTGGTACGGAGTCCCTTTCCGGGGAAAGTCCAGGCAGGGGTCGGATTATTGACCGTTCAGTAATGAGAAACGGTTTCCCTGCGGCCACGGTGCCGGCTCCGATGGCCTCACCCGAGCCGGAAGGTCGGTGGCGTTTCGGCCCTTTCGAGGTCATGGCCGTGACGACCCGTGCGGTCCGCACCTCCTTCCCACTGGTGTGGTTTGGCTCCGCATTCCAGGGGTAATCAACCCTCTTGGGAGCGCTCCCGTTGGACAGCCGTCCAGGCTGAGAACAACGGAGCACGCAATGCAGTCGGAGAACACCACAACCAGAATCTCTCGCCGGATCACCGGCGCACTCGTTCTTGTGTCCGTCCCCCTGCTCGGACTGACCACGTTCGCCACGCCCGCCGCCGCGCACGGTTCCGTGGTCGACCCCGCCACACGCAACTACGGTTGCTGGGATCGGTGGGGCGATGACCACCAGAACCCGGACATGGAAGAGATCGACCCCATGTGCTGGCAGGCATGGCAGGACAACCCGAACGCCATGTGGAACTGGAACGGTCTCTACCGGGAGAACGTCGACGGTGATCACCAGGGGGAGATCCCTGACGGAACCCTTTGCAGCGGTGGTAACACCGAAGGTGGCCGTTACGACTCCCTCGACGCGGTGGGCCCCTGGGAGACCACTTCCGTGACCGAGGACTTCACCGTCCACCTGTACGACGGTGCCCAACACGGCGCCGACTACTTCCAGATCTACGTCACGACGGAGGGCTTCGACCCCACGACCCAGGAACTGGGGTGGGACGACCTCGAACTGGTGGAGGAAACCGGCTCCTACCCCGAGGAAGAAGACATCTTCATCGATGTGAGCGCACCCGGACGGACCGGACAGCACATCGTCTACACGATCTGGCAGGCTTCTCACATGGACCAGTCCTACTACCTGTGCAGTGACGTCGACTTCGGCTGACCGTTCTCCTCCCGGCGGCCGACGGTACGGCCCTTCCCCGACACCTTCCGGGGAAGGGCCGTTCACCGTGGTGCCCGAAAGGGGGATGACTCGACATTCGTACTGTGCAAGGCTCGGTGAAGGTCCGGAAAGGGAAGTGGCCCCCGGTGGAGGGGTTCCGGGGGCCGAGGGGGAAGAAGGGCCGACGGCCACGGCACTCACCCGGAGAGGTACCGCTCCATTCGGGGAGGGGAAGAAGCGGTGTCCGCTGTCCGTGGGCACCTTCTGAAAGACATCTTGCCCCATGGGTCGACCCCGGGGGAGGAAAACCAAGATTTCTTCGGTCTTTTGTGGAGCGAAGCCCGGTAATTGTGTGCATCAACAGCGGGGTGGGGGGAAATAGTAGTGAATGTCCAACACGACGGGACCGACCTGAATGTCGTGGAAATCGGAGGGGTCGGACCGCCCGTCGTGATACTGCACGGTTTGGCGGGCAGCGTGCGAGAGTTCCTGCCCTCGGCGCAGGCACTCCGTCATCGGTACCGGGTGCTGCTCGTCGACCAGCGAGGACATGGGCGTAGCACGCGCCGCCCCTCCGACACCACCCGAGAAGCCTTCGTCTCCGACACGATTGCGGTGATCGAACAGTGTGCCGGCGGTGTCCCCGTACGACTCACCGGACACTCCATGGGCGCCCACACGGCATTCCTCACCGCGGCCGCCCGCCCCGACCTCGTGGAACGCCTCGTTCTGCTCGAAGGACACCCGGGCGGGGACGGACCTGGACACGCGGCACGCCTGCGTGATTTCTTCGCCTCTTGGCCCGTGCCGTTCCCCGACCACGCCGCGGCTCGGCGTCACCTCGGCAACGGGCCGCTCGCCAAGGTCTGGGTCGCGGAGCTGGAACGGACCGACGAAGGATGGCGACCACGCTTCGACGCCGACATCATGGGCGATGTCGCCGAGGGGCTGGTGGACGACCGATGGGCCGCATGGGAGTCCTTGACCGTTCCCACCTCGGCGGTCTTCGCCGAAAACGGTATGTTCTCCGAGGCCCGGAAACACGAGGCAGTGCTCCGAGGAACCACCGTGCGGCGGGTCGACCTTCCCGACGTCGGCCACGACGCCCACCTCGAAGCCCCCGATGAGTGGGCACGGATCCTCCTCGACCTGCTCTGACCCGAGCGACGTCCTCGAACCGAGGGATGTCTGCACTGCCGGACCGGGTGGGCGATCGCCAGACCCGTCTTCGACACCCACCTCACACGCAAGTGCGGAACGGAGCACGAGTGAGGATTGCCCGCCCCGCATGGCAGGCAAGGGACGTATGTCATCTGTCTCCCGAGTGGCTCGGGACACGAACGTTTCCGCTGGTAGATGTCCCCTCTTGTCATGAAGCGTCCGGAACCGGCCGGCGCCCTCCCCACGCCGACTTTTCCGGGATAGCGTGCCTTCGGCTCAGGAAGTGCAGTCCCTCCAGCACAGCGAGAGGAATGTATGCCCCCCGCACTCAAACGTGCCTTGGTGACCGTCATCGCCGTCTTCGGACTCGTCGCCGGAACCGCCGGTGCGGCCGCCGCCACCACCAGCTACGTCGGCGGCGGTACGTGGTGGCACGGGGTCACCTCCGTCATCGTCTACTCCAATTACCACCACCCGAACCGTTGCCACGGTTCGACCGCCGTGGGTGAAACGACCGCCAGCGCAATGGCCGGGGCCGGACGTATCTCCAGGGCCTCCGCTCCCAGAGCGCTGAGCAACAACAGTTCCTACTGGAGGCACTGTTGATCGTCGACGTGCCCCGCCGCCCGTGCGGCGGGGCCGCCGCACGGTGACCCATGCCCGAACGCACCATCGCTTTTGCCCACACGGTCGTCCTCGTACTCGCCGCTTTCCTCCCGGCTCTCCTGCTGGCCGTCTCGGAACTGACCGTCCCGATCTCCCATGGCTCGGCCGTGGTGTGGATCACCGAGGACGATGGCTCCTCCGACAGCGAGCAGGTCGCCGCATCGATCGATGAGATGGCACGGGAACAGGGGACCACGGTCGGGTTCGCCGTGTCCGACGTGTACGAACCCGACTCCCTGTGGCATCTGTACCTGGCCGTCGGTGAGCCCGATTCCCAGTACGCGACCTGGCTCGAGGACGGTTACCCTTCCTTCGGTCGGACGGTGGAGGTGCGGACGCACCCCATGGCCGAACTCGGGGAACACGGGCCTCGCGGGTACTACATCGTCCTGGGACCTTCCGAGGACGAGGCGGCACTCGTGGCCGCGCTCGCCGACCACGGGTTGGGGCAGGTGACCGGAGCGCGAGAGGCACGTCTGAGTGATCTCCTCTTCGATGGTCCCTTGTTCCACGTGTCGGTCGTGGGCGGCCTCGTCGTCCTCACCGCGTCCGGTGCGGGGGTTCTCCTCGGTTCCCGGGGATATGCGGTTCAACGCCTCCAGGGGCGCTCCTACGGTGAAATCTTTTGGCGCGACCTCCGCCGGATCGTCCGCCTGTGGGGGATGATCCTGCCCGTGGTCGCCGCCCTCACCCTGATCTTCCTGGGTTTCTACAACGGGTGGAACCAACTCGACCACTTCGCCACGGTGGCGGCGGTGATCCTGGGGGTGTTCACGGCGATCGCTCTGACCACCCATGCCTTGGTGCTCGCGATCGTGCACACCACCGCGATCCTGCCCGCACTCCAGGGGCGGATCCCTGTCCGGACGACACTGGTGGGGGCTTACCTGGTCCGGGGTCTGGCGCTGTTCCTCGTCCTCAGCGTTCTGAGCTCCGTGGTCCACCTGACACAGACCACGCGGAGACAACAGGCCGCCCTGGAGATCTTCGAGGACGTCGGTGACA
>DXDP01000375.1 GCA_019115445.1 Candidatus Nocardiopsis merdipullorum | reverse complement strand
GGGCCGACCTCCAGGAAGTCGTACGCTTCCAGGAGAGAAGGGCAGGGGCGGGACCGGAACAGGGTCGTACCTATTACCGGGGCGAGGTGGTGACCGACCATCGGGGCGAGGAGGTGACCGACCCGCTCGGGGAGTGGGAGCAGGAAGTGCGTCACCTGGAAAAACTTCTGGAAGAGGACGCCCAGGTGACCTACGAAGGGATGAGCAGGGTCCCGGCGAGCGAATTGCCCGAGGAACTTGCCGGGGAGACCGATTTCGCCGAGCGCTCCGGTCACCACTACACCGGCACGGTGATCGACAGCTTCTACGAACGAGACACCACGGAAATCGAGTTCGAGCTGTGGATCTCCGAGGAGGGCCACCCGGTGCGCTTCACGAGGGTCGAATACACCGACGAGCTCACGGAGTTCGAGGACCAATTCCGGGAGTACTACTCCCACCTGGACTTCATGCTCTTCAACGAGCCCGTCGAGGTCGAGATCCCCGACGACTCGGAGCTCGAGGACGGTCCGTGACCCCCGACCGGGCGTCCCGGGAAGAGACGCCCGGTCTTTCCGCCACGTCAGTCGACGCTCAGATGCTCCTTGAGGAAGCCCACCTGGAGCAGCAACAGGTTCTCCGCGACGGTGGGATCCGACGGAGAGTGCGTCACCCCCGAAAGCGGCAACACCGTGTGCCGGCGACCCGCGGCCAGCAGGGCCGACGACATGCGCTGGGTGTGCGCGAAGAGTACGTTGTCGTCCGACAGGCCGTGGACGAACATCACCGGACGTTTCAGCTCGGTGGCCTCCGCCAACAGCGAGCTACGACTGTAGGCCTCCGGTTGCGTGTGGGGGGTTCCCAGGTAACGCTCGGTGTAGTGGGTGTCGTACAGCTTCCAGTCGATGACCGGGGCACCGGCGACGGCGGCGTGGAACACGTCGGGACGACGCAGCACCGCCAGGGTGGCCAGGTAGCCGCCGAACGACCACCCCTGAACACCCACGCGTGAGGTGTCCAGGCAGTCGAAGCGGCGTGCCGCGTCCTCCAGGGCGGTGACCTGGTCCTCCAGGACAGGGCCGGCCAGATCGTGATGCACGGCCTGCTCCCAGTCCACCCCGATGCCCGGTGTGCCGCGACCATCGGCGATGAGCACGGCAAAACCCTGTTCGGCGAACCATTGGGCACCCAAGAAGGCGCCGTGTGCGTGCAGCACCCGCTGGGCGTGCGGACCACCGTAGGGGGCCATGAGGACGGGTAGCGGAGCACTCTGCCCCTTCCGGTACCAGGACGGCAGGACCAGGGCGCTCGGGATTCGGCGTTCACCGGCCCGCCAGAACTCCACCCGCGGGTCGGGCAGCACCGGGGTCTCGGCGAAGGAGTCGATCCGGTGGGTCTTGGTACCGGACCGGCGCACCACGAAGGTGCGTACACCGGTGAAAGCCATCGACCGGTGCTGCAGTACCAGCGTGTCGCCACGCAGCCGCCCCGAGAGCATGCCTTCGGGCGAAGGGCCGACGTCGGGCACCTCCACCTGGGTGGTCAGTCCGGACTTCAGGTCGGCCAACCACAGTGACACGTCACCGGGCCGGTCGGCCGGGGACCCCGAATACAGAACACGATCACCGTCCACGTCGACCACGCCACGCACGTACACGTCGGCGGGGCCGAGAGGTTCTTCGTCCACGTACACGCGGCGCCCACCGGCCCCGTCCTCCCGGCCGATCCACACCAGAGCTCCGGACGCGGTGCGGTCGGGAACCCCCGGCATGAGTTCGACCCACACGTCATCGCTCTCGGTGCGCACCTTCGACACCCGCCCGGTGGCCGGGTCGGCGTCGAACAGGGTCAACGTCTTCTGGTCACGGCTCTGACCGGTGAACAGCACGGTCGGTGTTCCGTCGGGGCCATGGGTCCATCCCGCGGTCGGCACATACGGCAGGGCGGTGCGGTCCCACTCCACCCAGACCGGTGTGGGACCGCCGTGTGCTCGGTGATCGGAGGCCGACCCCACCTCGAACACGGCCAGGCGTACGTCCGGGTTCTCCGTCCCTGCCGCCGGGTAGCGCAACGCGGTCGGTTCCGACGCGGGGTCGGCCGGGTCGTCCACGTACCAACGCACCACGGCGGACTCGTCGACGCGGGTGGCCAAGAGGGACGCACCGTCCGGGGACCACCAAAAACCACGGAGTCGGTTCATCTCCTCGGCGGCGACGAAGTCCGCCAGACCCCACGTGATGTGCTCGCCGTCCGGTGCGGCGATGACCCGATCACCGTGGTCGCCCTCACCGGCGGAGATGTCGATGACCCGCAGGGCGCCCCCGCTGACGTAGGCGACCCGGTCGCCGGACGGGCTGATACGTGGGTCCACCACGGGCCCGGTCGCGGGCAGTTCGCGTGGTCGGCCGGAGCGGTCGGTCAGATCCACGTGGAAGAGCCGCCCGGACAGGGCGAAGACGGCACGGTTCAACGCGCTGTCCACGGTGTAGGACACGATGCCGCCACCGTGCTCACGAAGCCGTTCACGACGGGCCCGTTCCTCGGGGGGCAGGTTCTCGTCGTCGGCGCCGAGCGCACGCGGGTCGGCGATCACCTCGGTGTCACCGTTCGTGGTGTCGTGCAGCCACAGACAGGTGGCCTTGTCGAGGCCGTCGCGTCCTCTGAGGAACGTCACCCGGGTCCCGTCCGGGGAGATCTGGAAGGTGCGTGGAACACCCAGGGTGAAGCGTTGGGTTCGGGCTTGTTGGTGAGGAAAGCTCATAGAGCGATTGTGTCTCATGCGGCACGCGCGACATCTTCGCTCCCGGGCCACGCCTTGGGGAAACAGGGAGAGAATCATCGGTGGGAGCGGTATCGTTCACCAGGTGACTGACAGGCGACTGATGATGGTACACGCGCACCCCGACGACGAGAGCATCGTCACCGGTGCCACTCTGGCCAAGTACGCGACCGAGGGCGCCGGCGTGACCCTGGTCACCTGCACCTTGGGTGAAGAGGGTGAGATCATCCCACCCGAGCTGGCGCACTTGACCTCGGACCGGGACGACCGCGTGGGTGAGTACCGGATCGGCGAGTTGGAACGTGCCTGCCGGGCCTTGGGGGTACGTGACCACCGTTTCCTCGGAGGCGCAGGCCGCTACCGCG
>DXDP01000374.1 GCA_019115445.1 Candidatus Nocardiopsis merdipullorum | reverse complement strand
CACGCACGTCCCCGAACGTGATCACGTCCACGTCCAGAGTGCGTGGTCCCCAGCGGACCGTCCTGACCCGCTCGAAGGAGTGCTCGGCGGCCCGGGCCCGGTTCAGCAGGGCGTGCGGTGTGCCTTCGGTGTCCACGGCAAGGACCGCGTTGAGGAACGCGCCCTGGGCGGGCCCACCCACCGGTGCGGTCTCGTACACGGGGGACAACGCCACCGGGCGCGGTGCGTCCTCACCACCCAACACGAAGTCCACGGCGCCCTGGAGATGGGCCCTTCGATCCCCCAGGTTCGACCCCAAGGACAGCACCGCGACCGTCACCGGGACCACCGCTGCCCTTGTCCCCACCCCGGACCCCGACCCCGCGTGACGGTCACGGACACATCCGTGAACTCGTGATCGATCGGTGCGTTCGGCTTGTGCACGGTCAGTTCGACCTCGTCCACGAGCCTCTCCTTCAGGCATTCGGCCGCAAGACGTTCGGCGAGGGTCTCGATGAGGTCGACCGGCTCTCCCGTCACGATCGCCACGAGCCGGTCGGCGAGCAGCCCGTAGTGCACGGTGTCGTCGACGTCGTCACTGGCCGCCGCAGGCGTGGTGTCCAACCGAAGCACCGCATCGACCACGAAGACCTGGCCCTCCCGGCGTTCGGAATCGAACACACCGTGGTGGCCATGGGCCCGCAGGCCACGTAGTGCGATGCGGTCACGCATCCATCGCCCCGCCCTCGTCCTCGTCCTCCTCCATGAGCACCGGAGAGGCGTGATGGGACCACATCCGCCATCCCTGCTCGGTGTCCACGAAGAGGTTCGTCGTCACCACCTGGCCACCCGCCACAAAACCCGGGCTGTCGTCCTCGGCGGTGAGCACGTTCTCCTCACAGGTCACCATGGCGATGTCACCACCGACCCCGATGTGGGTCTCGGTCAGTACGTACTGGATGTAGGTGACGTTGGCCATGATGAGCGACCAGGCCCGCATGATCTCCGTGCGACCACGCAGCAGGGGCCAGCCAGGGTTGACGCACACCAGGTCCGGTGCCTCGTGTTCCTCTGCCCAGACGCTGCGCATCAGATCGATGTCACCGTTCTCGATGGCGCTGTAGAACTGTGTGTTGGTCTCGGCCACACGTTCCATGACTTCCTGACGGGGCTTCACAGGCCGCCCCGACCGGCGGAGACAAAACGTCCCGCGTCGAGCTGGGCACCACCGTCGGACCAGGCGGCCGCCACTCGTACGGCGTCGGCATTGGGCCGTACGTCGTGGACACGCACGGCCCAGGCACCCCGGTGGGCCGCCAAAGTGGTCACCGCCGTGGTCGCGGAGTCACAGTCGAGGAACGACCGTTCCCCGGTGTCGGTGTCGCTCAACAAACGACTCAGGAAACGCTTGCGGGAACCGGCCACCAATACGGGACGATCCAGTTCCTGGAAGCGTTCGAGGTCGTGGAGCAACGCCCAGTTGTGTGCCCTCTCGGGGCGTTTGGCAAAGCCCAACCCCGGATCCAGGACGATCTGGTCGGGGGTGACACCTGCACTGATCATGGCCTCCATACGGTCTCGGAGCTCATCGAGGACCTCCTGGACTACATCCGTGTACACAGCACGGCTCTGCATGTCATGACTATGCCCACGCCAGTGCATCAACACGTAGGCGACACCGGAAGAAGCCACGAGTCGTGCCATGTCCGGGTCGGCCAGTCCTCCACTGACATCGTTGACCAGGACCGCCCCTGCGGCCACAGCACGTTCTGCGACCCGTGAACGCATGGTGTCGACGCTCACGGGGATCCCGTGGGAGGCAAGTTCACGCACCACGGGCTCGACCCGGCGCAACTCTTCCTCTGCGGACACACGTTGGGCCCCCGGACGGGTGGATTCACCCCCCACGTCGATGAGGTCGGCGCCTTCCTCCGTCAGACGTAGGCCGTGCTCGATCGCACGTCCGTGGTCGAACCACGAGCCACCGTCGGAGAAGGAGTCGGGTGTGACGTTCACGACCCCCATGACCAGACACCGGCCCCGGTCGGGCAGGCCCGCAACTGTGTGTTTCGGCCCCATGGGGATCACCCTACGTGTATGGGAAAGGGGTCGGGGGATGTGCCCCCGCTTCCTTTCCGAAGTGTTCTACGGTCCACTTGTACGCCGTGCTCAGCGCCGGTCCAGGATCAGGCTCATCGCCTCGGACCGAGTACGGTCACTGGCCCGGAAAATACCTCGTACCGCCGAGGTGACCGTCTTCGCACCGGGCTTGCGTACCCCACGCATGGTCATGCACAGGTGTTCGGCCTCCACCACGACGATGACTCCGCGCGGATCCAGATGATCCATGAGCGCGTCGGAGACCTGTCCCGTGAGACGTTCCTGCACCTGCGGACGGCGCGCGTACACGTCGATGAGGCGGGCGAGCTTGCTCAACCCGGTGATCCGCCCGTCGGAACCCGGGATGTAACCCACGTGCGCCACACCGTAGAACGGCACCAGATGGTGCTCGCAGGTGGAGTACAGCTCGATGTCCTTGACCAGGACCATCTCCTCGTGGTCGGCCTCGAACACCGTGGTGAGGACATCCCCCGGTTTTTGGTCGAGCCCGGCGAACTGTTCCTCATAGGCCCGAGCGACTCGCGCGGGGGTCTTGGTCAGGCCTTCGCGGTCGGGGTCCTCCCCGATCGCGATGAGAATCTCACGCACGGCACTCTCGATGCGCGCCCGGTCCACGGATCTGGGGAGCAGATCGTCGAGTTCACTCACGCGTTGTCTCCCTCACTACGGCCGAACCGGCTGTGCAACTGTCCACCGGTACCTGTGCTTTGGATTTCGCTTCCGTTCAACGCCGCGATCTCCTTCTTGGTCAGTACCGGCGGTCTCGAGGAAGGCCGACGCTTTCCGTACCCGGTGTAGGAGCCACGGGAGGGACGCTTGTGCACCGACTCGAAGATCTCCAACACCTGACCCTTGCTCAGGGTCTCCTTCTCCAGCAGTTGCACGACCAGTTCGTCGAGGACATCTCGGTACTCGACAAGGACCTCGTAGGCCTCGTCGTGCGCGGACTCGATGAGGCGACGCACCTCCTCGTCGATGATGGAGGCGATCTCCTCGGAGTACTCACGCGAATGCGACATCTCCCGACCCAGGAAGGGCTCGCTGTCGGAGGAGCCGAACTTACGGGCCCCCAAACGCTCACTCATGCCGTACTCGGTGACCATGTTGCGCGCCAGGGTGGTGGCCTTGTCGATGTCGTTGCCCGCACCCGTGGTGGGTTCGTGGAAGACCAGCTCCTCGGCGGCTCGTCCGCCCAGCATCATGGCGAGCTGATCCATCATCTGCGAACGGGAGGTGAGGAACTTGTCCTCGGTCGGTATCGACATGGTGTAACCCAGGGCCCGCCCACGCGGCAGGATGGTGATCTTGTGCACCGGGTCCGCGTTGGGAAGTGCGTGCCCCACCAGGGCATGGCCACCCTCGTGGTAGGCGATGACCTTCTTCTCCTGTTCGGACATCACCCGGGTCTTGCGCTCGGGACCGGCCATGACGCGTTCGATGGCCTCCTCCAGCATTTCGTGGGTGATGGTCGTGTTGCCCGCCCGGGCCGACAGCAGGGCCCCCTCGTTGACGACGTTGGACAGGTCCGCACCGGTCATCCCGGCGGTCTGTCGGGCTATGACGTTGAAGTCGACGTTGTCGGCCATGGGTTTGCCCTTGGCGTGGACCTTGAGGATGTCGCGGCGCCCGTCCATGTCGGGGCGGTCCACGACGATCTGCCGGTCGAAACGGCCCGGACGCAGCAGTGCCGGGTCGAGGATGTCGGGGCGGTTGGTGGCGGCGATGAGGATCACACCGCCCTTGACGTCGAAACCGTCCATCTCGACCAGCATCTGGTTGAGGGTCTGCTCCCGTTCGTCGTGTCCGCCGCCCATGCCGGCTCCGCGGTGACGGCCCACTGCGTCGATCTCGTCGATGAAGATGATCGCGGGGGCGTTGGCCTTGGCCTGTTCGAACAGGTCACGCACACGGGAGGCACCGACACCGACGAACATCTCGACGAAGTCCGAACCGGAGATCGAGTAGAAGGGCGCCCCGGCCTCACCCGCCACCGCACGGGCCAGCAGGGTCTTACCGGTCCCGGGAGGCCCCATGAGCAGTACACCCTTGGGGATCTTCGCGCCCAGGGACTGGAACTTCTCCGGGCTCTGCAGGAACTCCTTGATCTCGTGGAGTTCCTCGATGGCCTCGTCGGCCCCGGCCACGTCCGCGAACGTGTTCTTCGGCGTGTCCTTGGTGATGAGCTTGGCCTTGGACTTGCCGAAGTTCATCACCCGCGAGCCGCCACCCTGCATCTGGGTGAAGATGAACCAGAAGATGAGGATGATGATCAACAGCGGCAGCAGGCTGAACAGAGCCGTGGTCCACACCGGTGTCGTGGCGACCGACACCTGGTAGGAGTCCAGGTTGCTGTCCTCCGCGTCCGCGGAGGTCTGGAGCATCTCCGCGAGCTGTATGCCCTGGTTCTCGACCCAGTACGCCTCATAGATCTCGTCGTCCGTGGTCGTCAGCACGATGCGTTGGTCACGGTCGACGATTTCGGCGTTCTCCACCTGATTGCTCTCGATGAGCTGGTAGATCTCCGAGATGTCGGCTTCCTGTGTCTCGGGGCCGGCCCCGATGTCGAACACGCGGAAAGAGATGACGAGAGCGATGAGCACGGCCAGGATCCATATCCACGGGCCGCGGAAAAAGCGCTTCAGATTCATGTGAGCGGTCCCCTGACGGGTCCGTCCCTCCTGACCAGGCTGCCCACCCCAGAGGAGTTTCCGAAGCAGGACCTATCGGACACGTGCTCCCTGCGAAGTCGCCGGGACAATCGACGGTACACCGCGCTTCGCGGGGTGAGCACACTGCTGGGGTCGCAGTGATCGCCCCCAACACGCCTTGGACGCAGTGCCGTCATCGGAGCAACGACGACACCCCGCCCAGTTGTTCCCGGGCGTCTTGCAACCCCGTCGGGAGAGGCTACTTCTCATATACATGTGGTGCGAGGGTGCCGATGAACGGCAAGTTGCGGTACTTCTCCGCGTAGTCGAGACCGTAGCCGACGATGAACTCGTTCGGCAGATCGAACCCGACATACCTCACTTCGAGATCCACCTCGAAGGCCAACGGTTTGCGGATCATGGTGCAGATCTCCACCGACCGTGGCCCACGCGACTTGAGGTTACCCACGAGCCAGGACAGTGTCAGACCGGAGTCGATCACATCCTCCACGACCAGGACGTCCCGGCCCTGGATGTCGGTCTCCAGGTCCTTGAGGATGCGTACCACCCCCGAAGAGGTGGTGCCGGCGCCGTAGGAAGACACTGCCATCCAATCCATGGAGACCGGGCTGTGCAGGGCGCGCGCAAGATCGGCCATCACCATGACCGCCCCCTTGAGCACACCGACGATCAGCAGATCCCTGCCCGCATAGTCCGCGTCGATCTGCGCGCCCATCTCTGCCAGGCGCGTCTTGATCTCGTCTTCGGTGACCAGAACCTTCTCCAGGTCCTGGCCCATGTCCTTGGCGTCCACGCTTCGTGTCCTCGCTGCTGGGTTCCCCGTTTGCGGCAACCAGGATAAAGGTGCCCAAGCCACCACTTCACCCACAAGGGGCGGACTCGGCAGTCACCGAGGAGGAGAATCAGCGTTCGAAGTGGATACGGCCGGCCTCTCTGCGCGCACGGAGGCCGCCGGGCAGATCGATGTGAGACTGGCCTCGCCAGTCGGTGATCAAACGCTCCAGCTCGCGTACATGCCGGGCGTTGAGGTCACTGGGGGGACAGCCCGCGTCGAGGGCGGCACGGTGCAGCACACGGGTGCGCAGTGCACTTTCCGCCTCGGCCAGGGGGATCACCGAGAGTCCGTCACCATCGGCGGCCTCGGCCCGCAGTTCCTGGGCCAGCGCATCCAAGGCGTCGGCGTCGGAACGCAGCATCCCGGCCGTACGGGCGAGTGCTTCGGCGATACCCGGACCAAGAGCCTTCTCCAGCGCGGGCAACGCGTCGTGACGCACCCGAGAGCGGGCAAAGCGAGGATCGTGGTTGTGCGGATCCTCCCAGGGGACCAACCCCATCAGGTCACAGGCCCGGCGGACCGTCGCCCGGTCCAGCTCCAGGAAGGGACGCAGAAAATACCCCGTGGTGTAGGCCATCCCGGCCAGGGAACGCGCCCCTGAACCTCGAGCCAGGCCGAGCAACACCGTTTCGGCCTGGTCGTCGAGAGTGTGCCCCAGAAGAACCACAGCCGGTGCGTGTTCCGCCACTGCCGCGTCCAGAGCCGCATAACGGGCGGTGCGGGCCGCACCCTCGGGACCCCCGCGTTTGCCGACCTGGACGGCTCGATTCAACACAGGATCCAGCCCCAGGTCGTGAAGGATCCCCGCGACGTGTCGGGCTCTGTCGGCCGAACCGTCCTGGAGTCCGTGATCGATGGTGATGGCCCCGGCACGAAGACCCGCCCGAGGTGCTTCGAAGGCAAGCGCACCGGCCAACGCCAAAGAATCGGCCCCACCACTACAGGCGACCAGGACCGTGGTCCTGGTCGGCAGGGACCGCAACACCGGCCGGACCGCCGAGCGTACGGCGGCCACGGCGGGGGGCGGACCACTCACTCTGTGATGGCGGCGGGGCGCACGACCCGGTCGACCCACGCGTGGGGATCACGGATCTCCGCCAGGGTGGGCAGAGTCTCGCGCGAGCTCCACACCTTGTTGAACTCGGCCATCCCGACCTCGGCGACGACCGCGCGCACGAACGCAGCACCCTCCTCGTACTGCTTCATCTTCAGTTCCATGCCCAACAGCTGACGCATGATCCGGTCCAGCGGGTTGGTCGCCTCACGACGCTTCTGGAACCGGCCCCGGATCTTCTCCACACTCGGTACGACATCGGGCCCCACTGCGTCCATGACGTAGTCCCCGTGCCCCTCGGCCAAACTCATGACCGCCGTGACACGGTCCATGATCTGGCGCTGCTCCTCACTCTGGAACGCGGCGAGCAGGCCACCACCGTCCCCGTCACCACGGACGGCCCCGGCCACGGCCTCACCCGCCGCACGCAGCCGGTCGATGAACAGGGCGGCGTCCATCTCCGAGGAGAGCAGGAGTTCCTGCATGAGCTCTTGAACGTACTCGCGCAACCACGGTGTGGCCGTGAACTGCATCCTGTGCGTCTCCTCGTGCAGGCAGACCCACAGGCGGAAGTCACGGGGATCGACATCGAGTTCACGTTCGGTGTTGACGATGTTGGGCGCCACCAGTGTCAGGCGCCCTGTGGGCAGGTTCCCGTCCGGATCCGGCGGAAGGAACAGCTCGTACTGGCCGAGGACCTTTCCCGCCAGGTAGGCGAGCACGGCGCCCAGCTGCACCCCGGTGATCCTGGACCCGACGACACCGGCCAGGTTCCCGGCCGGACCGTTGGTCAGCCGTTCGGCGCCCATTTGTTCAAGGACGGGTTCGAGAACCACCCGAAAACCATCCACGTTGGCTCGAATCCACCCAGGGCGGTCCACAATGACCGCCGGACCGGCGGGTTCGAGGGGGTTCATCTTGGTGAAGTCACGCACGTGCCCGGCCGCCACCGAGGAAAGCTCGCGCAATTGCACCACGGCTTGCCGCGCGTCGGACAGACCCACCTGAGGCCCGGGGCGCACGAGACGGATACCGGTATTGACGGCTACGTCCCAGTCGATCACAGTCACATTCGCCAGCCTACCCATGTGTTCTGTGCCGGCACCGGAGTCCGGCACAATTCCGGGTAGGTTCGGGGTTTCCCCTGAACGCGGCCCATTCCGCTGTCGTGATCGGTTCAGGAACACCCACACCGGCTCAACGTCGCCGCCAACAAATCCAGTTGTGGACCATCGGCTCCCGGAGTGTTGGCCATGAAGGCGTACACGAACACGTTCCCCTCCTGATCGTGGACGGTCCCGGCCAAGGAGCTGACGTCTTCCAAGGTCCCGGTCTTGCCACGGACCAGCCCGGCTCCACCGTGCGCGGGAGAAAACTCCGAATAGCGGCCCGCCAGTGTGCCCGTGGAATGGGCCGTGGGCAGGCCGGTGACGGTCGCGTTCAGCTCCGGGTGTTCGGGATCGCCTGCCAGTTCGACGAGTTCGACAAGGGCTCGAGGGGTGATGCGGTTCTTGGTGCTCAACCCGCTGTTGTCGAAAATCTGCACGCCCTCGATCCGGAGTTCGTCCATGACATGCTGCGTGGCCTCGGCCGCCCCGTCGAAGGAGGCTTCCTCCCCCTTTTCCAGGGCCAGGGCCCGTCCGAGGGACTCGGCCATGTTGTTGTCACTGGCCAGCATCATGAACTCGACCAGTGTGGACACCGGTGGGGAATCCACCTTCGCGATGGCTTCACCGGAGATCTGGGTCTTGGAGGGATCACCCTCGACGGAGACCCCGGCCTCCTCCAATTTCTGGATAAATGCCTCGGCCGCGGCCAAGGGTGGGTCGGGCGCACGGGTCGACACATCCGGATCGACGCGACCACCGTCGATGAGCAGCGCGTGGACAGGGGCGGTGCTGCCCTCGGTGACGTAGTTCGGTTTCCATCCCGGTCCGGTTTCCGATCCGGTGAACAGCGAGTCGTCGTAGCCGAGCGAGACCGAGGTGATTTCCTCCTCCGCGAGGGCCTCCGCGGTGCGTTCGGCGAGTTCCTCCAACGTTGCCCGCCTCGGATAGACCTCGGGGTCGGTGTCCGTGGTCAGCATCGCATCACCCGACCCACGCAGCACGATCCGGTCGGCCTCGGGCTCCAGGTACACCTCGGTACTCAAGACGTGGTCGGGGCCGAGGACGGACAGCGCCGCAACGGCCGTCACGATCTTGGTGGTCGACGCGGGAACGGCCGGGCTCTCCGCGTCCCTGTCGAAGAGCGGTTCACCGGTCATGCCGTCGACCACGAAACCGGAGAGCCCCTCCTCGAGCCCGGATTCCGACATGGGATCATCGAGGGCGTCCGCGATCCGTTCCGGATCGGCCGGGGACGAGACCGCGGATTCCACCGAAGCCGCACCCTTGGCGTCCGTGACGGGGTGGGGTGTTGAAGGGAGCGGCCCGGCCTCGAGCACGTCGAGAGCTACCACCCCTGTGACCAGCACGAATATGTTGAGAAGGGTCAACGCGAGAAGCGCCTCGCCTCGTACCCGTCGCACTCGGGGCACCTACCCTTCCTTCGGTGACGCGGTCCGACGTTGTAGTTATAAGGCGACATTAGTCGCATTGGGAGCCGAGATCAGCATGGAATTCGACGTTACGATCGAAATCCCCAAAGGGGAACGCAACAAGTACGAGGTGGACCACGAGACCGGTCGAATCCGTCTCGACCGCATGTTGTTCACCTCCACCACCTACCCCGCCGACTACGGCTTCGTCGAAGGCACACTCGGTGAGGACGGCGATCCCCTGGACGCCCTCGTCCTGTTGAAGGCTCCGACGTTCCCGGGCTGTCTCATCCGCGCTCGCGCCATCGGCATGTTCCGTATGCGTGACGAAGCGGGCGGTGACGACAAGCTGTTGTGCGTTCCGGCAACGGACCCACGACAAGAACACTTGCGTGACATTCACCACGTGAATGAGTTCGAGCGTCTGGAGATCCAGCACTTCTTCACGGTCTACAAGGATCTGGAGCCCGGCAAGTCCGTCGAGGGCGCCAGCTGGGTCGGTCGACACGCGGCCGAGCAGGAGATCATCGCCTCGGTCAAGCGTGCCGACGAAGCCGGCGCCTACGGTGACTCCTCGCACATCAAGACCAACGGAAGCGATCAGTAGAGCGGTTCAGGACCGCGGTGCGCCGTGAAGCCGGGCCGTCAGCGTCGGCTCTGCGACGCGCCGTGGTCCGAAGACAGACCCCAAGCACCCTGACCGACCAGGACAAAACCCGCGAAGGCGAGCAGCAAAAGCGCGCCGATCAGCGCAAACACGGCCGGCACCGTGGAAGAGCGTCCACTCAGCGGTTTCGGGGCCGCCGGTGAGCGAGGGAACCCGTCCCGTCCGAAGTCGTTGGCCCGCGCGGCCACGTGCGTGCGATAACCGTCGAGCTCGGGTCCCACCATGCCCTTGAGCACGTGCTCCCGCACCAGCTCGGTGTTCTCCGGCAGACCCGCCACGGACGCCCCCGACCCGCGCATACGGTGTCGGGCACACTCGGCCTCGGCGAGTGCGTGCAACCACTCCCCCAACCGCTCGGCCTCCGGAAGGCGACCGATGTGGGCGCGCGCTGCGATCAGAGTGTCTCGAAGAACCACGTGCGCGGCGTCACGGTCACCCAGGACCAGGATGCAGTGTCGATACAGTTCTTCACCGTGAGCGTCCAGGAGCCACCGGTAGGCGTCCGCGGAGGAGACACGGCTGGAACGCAGAGCTTGGAGAAGATCCCGGTCCGTCATAGAGCAAGAATCTACGCTCCGCACGCGGTCTCTCCCCCCTCTTTGTCGAAACAAGAAGCAGCCACCCCTCGAGCGAATCTGGGCAGAACAGGAAAAACTGGCAAGACACGGGCTCAGGCACCGTCTTCCGGCCGCTCTTCCCCTTTCCGTTCCGCAAGACGCGAAGACACGAAGGTACGTAGCCACAACAGCACAAACGTGAGCGAGGCCAACGCGACGACGAGCAGGGCCTCTCCCGGACCGAAGAAGCCGAGCGCCATCACCCCGGCGGCCACCACGACGAACGCGCGAACGAGCAGACGCACCCACAGTCCCGCTGGTTCCTCCGGGGTCATCTGCACCTTCTGCAGACGGATGCCATAACGGCCGCTCCTGTCACTGGGGCTGAGGCTCGACAGCCGCCGGGGTGGTGAACCGTACGCTGTCCTCGGAACCCACATGTCACCACCCCCTCGCGCTACCCGCAACGCGCTGGAAAGCACGTGGTGGGGCGAGTTGTTCCGTCGCCCGCTTGACTCCCCCCACCTTTGTTGGTCTCCTTGAAATCATGTATCCGCGCACCCGCACCGCCGTTCCGGCTCGCACGACCTTCGAGGTCGCCTGCCACTTGGCCCATGCGGTGTGTCCGTGTTGTCGTCACTGAGTCGCTTGCGCGGTATCGACCGCTGACCGACCACCCGCCACGCGCCACACGCCACCACACGTGAATCGGCGATGGGCGGCTCCCACCCGGGGTTCCCCGTTCTCCGCCCACTGTTGCGGAACCACTGGACCCTGGTGCGTGCAGACGACTTTTCGCGCCCCCGTGGAAAACCCGGTGGCGCACACACGTGAAGGATAGTGCCCCAATGCCCCAGCAGTCCTCGCTCACCGTCCCCGACGGCCCCGCTCCCCGGACGATCTCCCTGGAGGGCGTCGGTGACGTCGTCGACGCCGGACGCCGGTCCGGTTACACCCACCTGAGGCAGCAGCGGCTGCCGACCATCGGCCGCCTGGTCACAGCCGCCCGAAATGCCGCGTCGGTACTGAATCGTTCTTCGCTTCGGCCGGGAGGACACGGCCGTTGGCAACCCGCCCCGCGTCCGGCCCGTCGGCACGTGAACGGACGTATGCGAATCACCGTGGTGACTTTGGAACCCAACAGTTTCGTGGCCGGACCACCACGCACCGGGCGCCCATACTCCCTGGAAGTGCTGTATCCGGTGCGCGGACGAGCCCATCTGATCAGCTCGAGCCCCGACGGACAGATGCGCTCGGCGGCAGCACTCGCACCGGATCGGGCCCGGGTGGTGGGAGCCTCCCAGGGCCACCACTTCCTGGTGAACACCGGTGACGAGGTCGCCGTCGTGATCCGGGTGACCTCTTGAACGCTCCGGTCCTTCACCCATCGACCGACCGTCCCACGGCGACCGTACGCAGTGCGGCGTCGACCACCTCGATCGCACGCAAGGTCGAGGCAGCCCGTTGTCCTTCTGCGAGGTAGGCGTTCATGACCTGGTCGAGTGCGTGCGGGGGAAGGTACTCACGCAGATCGACCCTGGCGGTCCGATACCCTTCTCGGGCGGCTTCCAAGGCAGCGGAGACGTACTGCCGGGCCAGTCGTGCAAGGGCGACGGGATGCCGCCGAAGAACTCCGTGCAACCGGTAATCGGCAGGCACGTGTTCGAACAGCCACACCAGGGCCGTCTGCTCGAAGGATTCCGCCCCGGGTGGGTGCACACTCGCGGGCCAGTCCGGTGTCAGCGACTGATCGGGCATGCTCCCCAACATACCCACTGTTCGAAACTTTGTTCGATCAAGGGTGGGTCAGTCCGCGGACCCCCTCTTCGCTTCTGCCTTTTTCTCCAACTCCGCACGGAGGGCGTTTTCCGCGGCGTCCACCGCTGCACGTGCGGTGATGGCGTTGGTGTGTGCCCGATCGAGCTCCTCCAGGAGAATGCAGTCGAAGGAGACTCGGGCGTCGTGGATCGCGGCTTCCAGCTGACGTGATGCCTCTTCCAGACTCATGTTCCTCCCTATACCTCTTCCCGGCCCATCCTTCACTCTTCCCCAGAAGACGACATACGCACACACGCGCACCAGTCGCACCGGGCATCTCGGGACGCCCCGTGCGTGGTCGGCGACGCACGGGGGTAGGGAAGGGAGGAAACCGCGGATCGGCAAAGGGGGGACCATGCTCTATCTGATCCTCGGCCTGCTCGCGCTCTGGCTCGTCGTCACCGTTCTGGGCGCCGTGATCCGAGGCCTTGTCTGGCTCGCTGTGCTCGGTGGGATCCTGTTCGTGGCCACGGCAGTGTGGGGATGGGTGCAGAACCGACAACGCTCCTGAGACACCTCGAGGGATCTACCGGGTGATGGGGCCACCTCCCGTGGCCTCGGGTCCGCACAGATCGGCCACGATCCGGCGGGCACGTCCTTCGTCGCCGTCGACACGCTCGCGCACCAGTTGTACGGCATCTTCCCATCGCCCCGCCATCACAAGATCGCGCACCCGCGTACGTAGGGACGAGGGCAGCTCCTCCGGGGAACGCGGGGCAGGCACGTATCCACCCACATGAGAGATCGAAGGGAGGGACGTACCACCCTCCGCCCGGGACGGCGGTTTCGGCCGCTCCAACATACGACGCAAGGCGTAGGTACCACCGGAGAGCACCAGAACCGCCCCCAGCAACGCCACCAGCATGAACAACAAGCTCATGGCGCGACCTTACACAAAGTAATGAAAAGGGTACGCAAAGACAGCACGGTCACCGGGTCACACACCTCGAACAGTGTGCGAGCCACTGGTCCCCTTCATGGCCCCAACGCAAAGACGCCACCCCGATCGGGGTGGCGTTTTCGCTGCTTGAAGTGGAGCCGCCTATCGGAATCGAACCGATGACCTATTCATTACGAGTGAATCGCTCTACCGACTGAGCTAAGGCGGCGCCGCACCGCGCTCACGCACGCTGAAGCAGGCACCAGTCTAGCGCCTGTGGAAGGGTGCTGAGTACACCGCCGTGTTGACCGACCATCGGTCAGGCGCAGGCCCCACCGTCCTCGGGAACGGTGAGATCGACCAGGTACTCGTCGACGATCCGGTCCACGCAAGCATCACCCATCTGATAACCGGTGTGGCCGTCACCATCGCGGGTGACGAGGAAACCGGACTCCAGTTGGTCGGCGAGCGCCTCGGACCACTCGTACGGGGTGGCCGAATCACGCGTGGTACCCACGACCATGATCGGGTCGGCCCCCTCCGCGGTGAGCGCACTGCCCTCGGCCACCGCTTCCTCCGGCCAAAAAGCGCAGGTGAGTGAACTCCAGGCGAGCATCGGACCGAAGATCGGTGATTCCTCGGCCGCCCGTTCGGCC
>DXDP01000373.1 GCA_019115445.1 Candidatus Nocardiopsis merdipullorum | reverse complement strand
GTCCGGGTCGGCGTTGACGGCAAGGGGTTGGGCCAACTCGATGTTCCCGGAAGGTGGACACAGAACGAACCTACACTTCGCCCTTGTGGGGGCAACAAGGTTTCTGTGGGCCCGATGGTGGCGTGGGCCCTGCGGATGTTTCTTGCCCGTGGAACAGCAGGGACGCAAAACGGGGGCCACGTTCGTGCGCGAACGTGACCCCCGTGAAAAGGTCGTCGAGAGGCGGCTGTTGACCGTCACCCGTCGAGAGGGGCGGGTTCACCGACCGGTCCCTTGGCCCGAAAATCGTCCAGGGCGGTGACGACGTACCCGACGGTGTCCTTGTCCGGCTCGGTGTCGACCAGGCTGTTCTTCCCCGTCAGGGCAACCAGGTTCTCCTGGGTCAACGCTGCACACCGATCCTCGGGGTCGTCCTTTGTCACCTCTTCCAGGGCTTCTTCGGACAGACGGTGAACGGCGTAGAAGCGGGCGTGTTCGGTCCGGGACCACTCGACCTCGACCCCGTCCTCGCCGGTCCGTGCCTCGATGTCCTGAACCGTTCCGGTGAGCGGCCCCTGGTCGGAGTCGATCACCGGTGGCAGCGCGGGCTCGTCGTAGTGGGTGTTGATCAGGTGATCCACGGCCGCTCCACCGTTTCGCATGTCCTTGATGGAGAAGTAGATGTCCCCGCCGACCTCCTCCAACTCACCGGAGTGGTCCAGCTGGGTGCTCAGTGCCTCCTCACCGGTCCAACCGTCATCCCCGAGTCGGTAGGCGGCCTGGCCGATGTAGAGGTCCACGTCGGTGCCCTCGACCTCTTCGGCCCACCAGTTGGTCATCGTCTCGTAGTCGGCCGAGGAAAAACCTCGCTCCCAGTAGAGCTGGGGCGCGACGTAGTCGATCGTGCCTTCCTCGATCCATGTGCGGGTGTCGGCGAACTGGCTGTCGTAGGACTGAAGTCCGGAACTGGGTGAACCGGTGGGGTCGGTGGACTCGTTGCGCCAGATACCGAACGGAGAGACCCCAAAACTCACCCAGGGCTTGCTCTGCTGGATCTGTCCGTGCACGTCACGCATCAACTGGTCAACGTTGTCACGACGCCAGTCGCCACGGTCGTCGAAGTCTTCCCCGTGGGCCTTCCACGAGGCGTCGTCGTCGAACTCCTCACCTTCGACCGGGTAGGGGTAGAAGAAGTCGTCGAAGTGAACGCCGTCGATGTCGTAACGTTCCACGACGTCCATGATGACCTTGCCCACCCACTCGCGGACCTCGGGGTTGCCCGGGTCGGCGTAGGCCTCGTCACCGTGTTCGATCAGCCAATCAGGGTTCTCCACGACCGGGTGGTCCTCGGTCAGGTTCGCCACGTCGGGGTCTTGCAGCCCGATCCGGTACGGGTTGAACCAGGCGTGCATCTCCAGGCCGCGTGCGTGAGCTTGCTCGACCGCGTACTCCAACGGGTCGTAGCCGGGGTCGCCGCCCTGTTCCCCGGTCAGGTAGCGAGCCCACGGTTCCAGGTCGGAGTCGTAAACGGCGTCCGCGGTGGGGCGTGCGTGGAGGAAGACGGCGTTGAGGTTCATGTCGACGGCGGCGTCGAGGTGGGCTTCCAGCTCTTCTTTTTGCTCCTCGGCCGACAGGCCCGATTCGGAAGGCCAGTCGATGTTGCGGACGGTGGTGAGCCAGGCCCCCCTCATTCGGCGCTGGTCCGCATCGGCATCGCACGCCGCCGCGGTGTCGGAAGGGGGTGTTTCACTCCCGGTCTCTTCCGTGGGTGAGCAGCCCAACAGCAACATCGTGGCGGCGGCCGCGGCAAGGCCCCACCGTGCAGCAGCGCGCGGCGAGGTCACGGCCCGTGCCACTGAACCCATGACATGTCTCCTCTGTGACTGGTCACATGCCGTCACACTTGTGGCGGCACGCCGCGAACCAGATTAAAGCAACATGTCAATTTTTGGACACGATTCAGCTTGTTTGTGGACAAGGTCGCATGGTTCCGGGTGTGTGAAGTTTCCCCTGGTCAGCAAAACCTTCGACCGGCGGGACACGCCGTGCCGAATCACCTTCTAGACTCAAGTGCCGTGAACTGCGCCCTGAGCCCACCGAAACTTTTCGTCAGTACTGTCCCTCTACGTGATCACGTCACCGACCTGGTGAGTTTGTCCACCGACTCCCCCTTGGCCTGGCTGTCCGGCAAGGACGGGATCGTGGGTTGGGGGGAGGCTGCGCGTTGCCGCCTGGGGGCCGAACCCAAGACGGTCGAGCCCACCGACAAGACCCGCTTCTTCGAAGCGGACCGCTGGCTCAACGGCCTGGTCGAGCAGGCGGAGGTGGAGGACGAGGTGAACCTGCCCGGCACCGGTCCGGTCGCCTTCGGCACCTTTTCCTTCTCGCCCCACTCCCCCGGCTCGGCTCTGGTCGTACCACGCGTCCTGGTGGGCCGCCGCGGCACACACATGTGGTTGACCACCATCTCCGACGAGCCCGGGGCCCGGCCCGAGGAACTGCCGAGCACCCCTTCCACGTCCGGTCGGATCGGCCCGGTCACCTGGCAGGGGGGAACACTCGACCCACAACGGTGGATGGACACCGTCACCGGCACGATCGAACGCATCCGCTCCGGTGAGCTCGAGAAGGCCGTCCTGGCGCGCGACGCCGTGGCCGAGGCCGACTCCCCCATCGACGTACGCGTGTTGTTGGAACGGTTGCGTAGGCGTTTTCCCAGTTGCTTCACGTTCTCCGTCGACGGGATGGTCGGGGCCACCCCCGAGCTGCTGTTGCGCCGCGAGGGTGACCGACTCACCTCTCTTGTGCTGGCCGGAACCCGGGCCCGTGGTCAGGATCACGAGGAGGATCGACGGCTGGGTGAGGAGATGTTGTCCTCCCCCAAGGACATCGAGGAACATGCCTTGGCCGTCGATTCGCTGCGTGCCGCGTTGGGACCACTGTCGAAGGAACTCGTGGTGCCCGATCGGCCGCACCTGTTGCGCCTGGCCAACGTGCAGCATCTGGCCACGCCCGCACAGGCACGTCCTGCCCCCGGTGTGTCCGCGCTGGACGCGGTGGCTGCCCTGCACCCCACGGCCGCTGTGGGAGGTACCCCCACCGGTTCGGCGATGCGTCTCATCGCCGAGGAGGAGGGCATGGACCGCGGTGGTTATGCCGGTCCGGTCGGGTGGATGGACGGTGCGGGCAACGCCGAATGGGGTATCGCGCTGCGGTGCGCCCTTGTGGAGGGGGCTCGGGCGCGGCTGTTCGCAGGCTGCGGGATCGTCGCCGGTTCGGACCCGCGGTCCGAACTGGCCGAGACCGTGTCGAAGTTTCGTGTGATGCGTGAGGCCCTCACCGACCCCACTGCTCAGGACCCCTTCCAGGGGTGACGGAGACGGTCCCGGCGATCCCCACGACGGAAGGCCGGGACCGGCTGGTCGGGTGTCACCTGGATCGGACGGCGGTCCGTCACAGAGTGCCGACGTCACGTCCTTGGGTGTGCCATGCGCAGACCACGGACGGTCGCGAGAAGTCACCGTCGGGCCAGCTGCTGGTGGGTTCCTCGACCGTGCCGTTCTCTCCCGGGTGTTGTGGTGCGAAGAACACGGTCTTTTGATCCTCGGTGATGAAAGGTCCGCAGCACTCGGCCTCCACCGGGACGGTCGCAAAGGCCTTCAACTCTCCCCGGAAGCGTCCCTCGACCGGGACCACGTACAGGCCGTCGTTGGTACCCAGCGCTCCGGGTTGGCCGTCGGTGGCCACCCACAAATTTCCGTGCTTGTCGAAGGCGACGTTGTCGGGGGCAGAGATCGGCATGACCTTCGACTTGTCGTAGCCGGCGAAGTAGGTGTCCTCGTCCTCGGGGTCGCCGCACACGATCGGCACGTTCCAGGTGAAGTTCGTGGCTCCGGAGTCGGCCTCGTCCTCGACGATCTCCAGGATGTGGCCGTGCTTGTTGGGACTGCGGGGGTTGGGTTCGTCGACCTGTCCGGGTTCTCGGGCGTCGTTGTTGGTCAGGGCGCAGTAGACCTTGCCGGTGACCGGGCTGGGTTCGAAATCCTCGGGTCGGTCCATCTTGGTGGCCCCGACCGCATCGGCGGCCAAACGAGTGTGGACGAGCACCTCGGCCACGTCGAATCCGTCGACGAAGCTCTTGGTGTTGCTGCACAGCGGGACCCACTCACCGGTGCCGTCGAAGGCGCCGTCCTCGGGCAGGGTGCCACTGCCGTCGATCTCCTCTTCGGGGCTGTTTCCGGTCAGTCGACCCACGTACAAGGTCCCCGAGTCGAGCAGGGACATGTTGTGGCTGCGTGAACCCTCGACGTATTTCTTGGCGCTGACGAACTTGTAGATGTAGTCGAAGCGTTCGTCATCACCCATGTAGGCGGCCACACGGCCGTCCTTTGTCAGGTTGACGTTGGCGCCCTCGTGTTTGAAGCGGCCGAGCATGGTGCGTTTGACGGGGACGGAGTCGGGGTCGTGTGGGTCGATCTCCACGATGTAGCCGAAGCGGTTGGCCTCGTTGGGGTGTTCGGCCAGGTCGAAGCGTTCCTCGATCCGATCCCAACGCCGCCCGGAGTAATCCGTGGGCAGACCGTAGCGGGCGTGTTCCTGGGTGTCGGGGGCTCCGACGAAGTATTGGTGGAAGTTCTCCTCGCCGCTGAGGACCGTGCCCCAAGGGGTCATCCCGCCCGAGCAGTTGTTGAGCGTTCCCAGCACGGTGGTGCCGTCGGGGTCGGCCTCTGTGCGTACCAATTCGTGCCCGGCGACGGGGCCGCTGAGGCGGAAAGGCGTGTGGGCGGTGATACGCCGGTTGAACGGGCGCTCACCTTCCACTGCTCGCCACTGGCCGGTGCCGTCGACCCGCTCCAGCTCCACGACGGATCCGCCGTGTGCGGCCATGGCGACCCGGAGGCACTCGATGTCGGCCTCCTCACCATCGGTGTAACCGGCAAACATCAGTTCTTCGTTGGTGTACTCGTGGTTGACCCACAGCAGGCCGCGATCGTCCTCCAACGGGAAGAAACCGACATAGTCGCAGTTGTAGCCGAACTGCTTGGCCTGGGCCCGACCGGTCTGATTCTCGAAATCGAACTCCGGTGCGTCGGGCAGGACGGCATCGCCCCAGCGGATGATGACATGGTGGTCGTAGTTGGCCGGGAC
>DXDP01000036.1 GCA_019115445.1 Candidatus Nocardiopsis merdipullorum | reverse complement strand
CGAACAGGAGGCACGGGATGGCTCGGTTCGCTCGAAGGGGCAGGCAGTGCGTGGTGGCCGGGAGCATCGGTGTGGGGCTCACACTGCTCGGGGCCACGCCGGTGTCGGCGGGTGGGACAACCGAAGAAGCTTCGCCCGTCGGGGTCGTGTTGAGCAGCGATGACGAGCCACCAGGGCCGGGGGAGGAAGTTGTCTTCCGAACCACCGTGGCCAACGAGGCCGACGACCCGGTCGAGGGGGCCCTGCTCGCCCAGCACGTACCCGAGGACATGGAGATCGTGGAGGTCGGCCAAGGCGGGGTGGTGGAGCAGGGAATCGTCAACTGGGTCGTCGACGTGGCCGCGGACCGGGACGTCGAGTACACGGTCCGCGCCCGGCTGGCCGACGATGCGCGACCGGGAAGACAGATGGGCAGCACCGCGTGCCTGCTCCTGGAGAGGGAGAACGACCCCACCGCGTGTGCGACCGACGCGGTGGAGGTGTCCACCCCGACGATCACTTCTCGGGTGGGGGAGGTACTGGATGCCAGAGGGCTCGTGCCCGCCGCGGGGGCCGGATTCCTGATTTTGCTGTTGTGGGTGCTCTGGCGTCGACGAGAGGCCCTGGGAATCCGCTGAGGCGAGGGGCGCTGCCCCTTCGACCGCTGATCAAGAGGGGTGGGCGAGGTCTTCTGGTGCTGTGTGCGCTTCGTTGTGTCTGCGTGCGAACGCGCCGGAAAGAGTTACTACAGCCCGTAGTAGTCTGGGGTGCATGAGCATCCTCGAATCCATCCTCCTCTTTTTGCACATGCTCGGCCTGGCCGGCATCCTCGCCGGCTTCCTGATGCAGGTCATGACCGACAACCCCAAGTCCGTCAAGGTTTTGCTCCACAGCTCCCTGCTGCAACTGGTGAGCGGCTTGCTGCTGGTGGGTGCCATCGAGATGGGTGACCTGGGCGAGCTGAACCACGTCAAGATCGGGATCAAGCTCCTGCTCTCCCTGGCGGTGGTGGTCGTCGGAATCATGAACCTGCGCAAGCCGAGCACCAGGTTGGCGACCATCGCCGGGGTCATCGCCGTCGTCAACATCGGGGTCGCCGTCTTCTGGTGAACGGCCCCGGGCCCCCGCAACCTCATACATCACGCTGGTGGCGGCACAGATTTTCGTGCCGCCACCAGCGTTTTTACGTACTTGCGCAAGTTTGCGCACCACGCGAGCTGTTCACAGAAGGACTTTCGTCTGTTACCTTCATCACTTGCGCGCAAAAAATTGCAAGTTCTGCAAACCCCTGGCGGTGGGAAGTGGCCGATCCTCACCGCCCACCCCCTGAAGGAGCATCAGTGAAACCCTTCCGACTCGGTGCCGTCGCCGGGGCCCTCCTGCTGGGAGTGGGCCTGGCGGCAACTGCCGGTCTGCAAGGACCCACCGAGATCCAGACGCAGTCCGCATCCGAAGAAAACCCCGAGAGCGGGGCCATCGTCCACCTCTTCCAGTGGAACTGGGATTCCGTGGCCGCCGAGTGCACCGACTTCCTCGGCCCCAACGGATACAGCGGTGTCCAGGTGTCCCCGCCCCAGGAGCACGTCGTCATCCCCTCCTCCGAGGGCGGCGAGTACCCCTGGTGGCAGGACTACCAGCCCGTCTCCTACCAGATCGACAACACTCGCCGAGGCACCGCCGAGGACTTCGAGGACATGGTCGACACATGCGCCGACCAGGGCGTACGGATCTACGTCGACGCCGTCATCAACCACATGACCGGTCCTCAGGAAGGCAGCAGCACCGGCAGCGCCGGGACCACATGGGAGCAGTACGAGTACCCCGACCTGTTCGGGGACGGCGAGGCCTCCTACACCTACGACGACTTCGGCCCCTGCTACGACACCATCGAGAACTGGGACGACAAGGAAGAGGTGCAGAACTGCGAACTCCTCGACCTGGCCGACCTGGACACCGGTAGCTCCCACGTTCAGGATCAGATCGTTCGCTATCTCAACGAGATGATCGACCTGGGTGTGGGAGGTTTCCGTGTCGACGCCACCAAGCACATTCCCGAGGAAGACGTGGAGGCGATCTTCGCCCAGCTCGACGATGTTCCCGGCTGGGGTGGACAGCCGCACGTCTACCACGAGGTCATCGGTGACGACACGGTTCCCTACACCAACTACACCGACTACGGCCAGATCACGAACTTCGACTACCAGCGGGACGTGGCGAACCGATTTGCCGACGGCAACATCGCCGAGCTCACCGACATGGACCAGTACGGTGATCTGACCTCCGAAGAGGCTGTCGTATTCATCGACAACCACGACACCCAACGCTCCGAGCCGACCCTCACCTACGCCGACGGTGACCGCTACTACCTGGCCACCGCCTTCATGCTCGCCCACCCCTACGGAACCCCCGTGGTGATGTCGAGCTACGACTTCCAGGGCAATGACGCCGAAGGCCCGCCCAGCATCGGTGAGGTCGAAGGCAACCCCGCCGGATGGGTCACCGAGGACACCGACTGCTCCGGTTCGGACTGGGTCTGTGAACACCGTGACGAGGCCGTCAGTGGAATGGTTTCCTTCCGCAACGCGGTCTCCGGCACCGACCTGACCGAACGTGCCACGGACGGTTCCGACCGTGTGGCCTTCGACCGGGGAGAGGTGGGATTTGCCGCTTTCAACGCCTCCGGTGACACCTGGGAATTGACCGCCGAGACCTCACTGCCCGACGGCACCTACGACAACGTCGCCGGTTCCGGTGGGGCCACCGTCTCCGACGGCCAGGTCACCGCCACCGTCCCCGCCGATGGGGCCCTGGCACTGCAGGTCGGTGAAGAGTGCGAGGAGGACTGTGACGACGGTGACGACGGGGATGACGGTGATGACGGAGACGATCCGGGCGAGCCCGGTGACCCCGGCGACCCCGCAACCCTCACCGCCACCGTCGAAACCGACCTCGGCCAGGAGGTGTACGTGGTCGGATCCACGCCCGAGCTGGGCTTGTGGGAACCGGCCGACGGAGCTCCCCTGAGCACCGACGAGTCCACCTACCCCGAGTGGTCCGGTGATGTCTCCATCGGTGAGGACACCGAGTGGAAGCTCGTCAAGGTCGACCCCGACGGCAACGCCGAGTGGGAGCCCGGTGACAACCGGGTCGGCCCGAGCGAGGCCATCACCTGGGGCCAGGACTGATCGACACTCCCCTCCGGGCCGATCACTCCCCGGCCTGCCCCGGTGCCCCCGCGCCACATTCCTCCGGCGCGGGGGCACCCCCGTCTCAGCTCTTCTCCTCGATGGTGTCGAGAGCTTGCTGGAAGTATCCCTTGAACACCGGGTAGTTCTCACTCATCGGGAAGTGACCGATCTTCTTCATCTCCACGAACACGGCACCGTCGATACTTTCGGCGGTACGCCTGCTGTGATCCGGGGGTGTCAGATAGTCGTACTCACCGGTGAGCATGACCAACGGGCAGTTCGACGTGTCGATCTCCCCAAGTCGGTCACGAAGATCGTGATCCACCGAGTAGAAGTACAAGTCACCCCGGAAGGCCTCCGAGCCCTGTGTGTAGTAGAACCACGTCGCAGCACGATCGCTGTCCGGAGATTGTGGTGCCATGAGATCCCATACGCCACTGGCCGAGACCTGCGCGGCGTTGGCGTGTGGATGCTGCCACCAGTCCAGGAAGAACCCGGGGGAGTGATCGGCGCCCTCGATCGCGATGATTCCACCGAAACGATCCGGATGGTGCAGTGCCAGCTGCAGTGCCTCGTTGCCGCCGAAGGAACAGCCGGCGAAGATCGGATTCTCCAATTCGAGCGCATCACAGAAGCTGGTGATGAAGGCCGTGTACCACTCCGTGCTGAGCAGGTACTCCTCCTTCCACCACTGTCTGTTGGACGGTGGGTCGGACTTTCCGTGGCGGGTCAGGTCGTAGGCGATCACGCGATAATGGTCGGTGATGTCGGTGTCTTCGAGCAGGTGACGCCATTGGTGGTTGTGGCAACCGGCTGTGTGCTGGCAGACGATGGGCTGCCCTTCCCCGTTCTCCAGGTAGAAGACCCTGCACTCGTCGCCCAATACATCGATGGTCACGTAGCGTCCGGTCACCGGTGAGAACTCGGCCATGATCGGTGTCTCCCTTCACTCACTCCAGCGGGAGTGGTCGCCTTCAAGTGCGTTGGTGTTGCTCCTACACGGGGACACCGCTCACACGGAGCAGTTCCATCTGGCGGGTGAAGCACCGCAGGTTCTGCATGAGAACGAGTAGATCGCCTTCGAGCTCCATGTCCTCGCGAAAGGTTGCCGCCCAGATCCCGTGGCACATCGCGCGGGGTTCTCGCTTTCCGAATTCTCGCCAAGTATTGGCGCTTGCCCTGACGAGGAACTGGTAGCGCAGGTCCAATGGCCCCGGATCGGTCAGGACCTCCTCGACCGTCCCTCGGTGCATAACGATCTGGTATTTGCGTTCCTCCATGTCCAGGAGGTAGGAGCAGTCGAAATACCTGCCGTGGGTTTGCAGCTCGTCGTCCTGGTTGCACACTCGGGTGAACTCGTCCGCCCAGCGTTCGGACACGGCCGTGTTCTCCATCATGTCCCCCCTTGTTCGTGACCACCCGCTGTCGGTCACTCGTCGGAAATTCTCCGAACGTTGTGGGCCACCTCTACCCCTGACGTGCAGCAAGAAATCTCCGTTTTGTGGTCATATGGGAGGAATCAGAGTGCTCGTTTGCCGGCGTACTCCCGGATGCAAGGGCAAAAAGACCATCGGCGCGTCGGCGTGTGCGACGTCACTGAGGAGCTTCCTCGGAGGTGTCGGTGACCGTGGGGCAGGATACGAGTTCGGCGGGGGTATCGGACACCGACGAACGGACCCATGGTCGGGCCGCGCCGAGCTGCCGATACCGTGAAAGGTATGAGCGACGACAGCCGAAAGGGGACCGCGAAGGCCGCCCCCGAGGACGACTTCATCTACCGGGGAAACCGTCTGGGTCTTCCCGAGAGCGGCACCGGCTCGATCCCCGGAGTCGTGCGCCGACTCGTCGGTCTGGCGCTGGATTGGGCTTTTGCCTCCATGCTCGTGATGGGGGCGATCAACATCGGCCTGATCGGTCAGGAACTTGCTGCGGCCGCCGCTTCGGGAGGAGAGGAGGAAACCTTCGCCCTGACCAACTTCACGACCCTGTCCACGCTCATGGTGTACGCAGCGATGAACATCCTGCTCCTCACCCTCTTCGGCACCACGGTCGGGCGCAGACTGGTCGGGGTCGGAATCACCGCGACCGGAGAGCGTGGATGGCCCTGGATCGCCTCCATGGCGGTACGTACGCTCCTGCTGTGCCTGGTGATTCCCGCCGTGGTCCATGACCGGGACACGCGAGGACTGCATGACCGCGCTGCCGGAACAGTGGCCACTCGGTACTGAGGGCGAGTGGAACGGAAGCTGATTCCGGAAAGTATGTGCTGGTTCTTACGGCAGGATTCCAGCGCAGTCACGATTGGATGTAAGCATATGTAGGTCGTCGGTGAGCTGCTGTTAGCATCTTTTCAACACCCCTCCAGCGGGACTACGTGTGATCCACAGGGCGTCCTGCCCCCACCCCTTCACCGGTCTCACCCCTTGAAAGCTCAGCATGGCTGGAACAAGCTCCAATCTCGGCGCGTCGCGTCTCTCCCTCGGTCAGTGGATCGCCACCATCTTCACTGTGTTGGCCATCGTCGCGAGCCTGCTCGGCTACGGGTGGTATCAGAGCATCATCGGAAACATCACCACCGCCCAGGTGGACACCGACGAATGGGATCGTCCCGCCAATGTCGAGGGCGTGATGAACATCTTTCTCATCGGCTCCGATGAGCGCTCGGGAGAAAACGCCGACTACGGAGAAGCCGAAGGTGAGCGCCCCGACACCATGCTCATAGCGAGCATCAACGTCGACAACGGGGCCGCGACCTTGATCAACCTGCCTCGCGACCTGATGGTGGATCTGCCCGAATGCGAAGCGGTCGAGGAATACGAGGGTATGTCCGCGCACAACGGCATGATCAACTCGGCGATGACCTTCGGCGGTATGGGTTGTCAGTGGAAGACCGTCGAACAGGTCACCGGGGTGCACCTGGACCACTTCGTCGTCATGGACTTCGTCGGCTTCAAGGACATGATCGATGCCATCGGAGGGGTCGAAATGTGTATCCCCGAACCGGTCGACGACCCCAAGGCCCACTTGGTCCTGGACGCAGGCCTGCAGGTGCTGGACGGTGAGGAATCACTCGGGTTCGTGCGCTCTCGCTACGGACAGGGGGATGGCAGTGACCTGTCCCGGATCGACCGCCAACAGGAGTTCATGGGGGCCATGCTCCGCGAAGTGCTCGACAGCGACGTGATGACCAGACCGGTGACCATCACCAACTTCCTCGGTGCCGTCACCGACTCGATCACCACCGACGAGGACATGACCGTCGACATCATGACCAGCATCGCCATCTCCATGCGCGAAGTCGATCTGGATCGCGTGCAATTCGTCACGGCGCCCAATGGGCAGCACCCCGATGACGAGAACCGCATCACCCTCAAAGAGCCCGACGCCTCGGAGCTGTTCGAAGAGATCAACTCCGGCACGGACCTGACCGGCGTGGGGGACGAGGACGACCCCTCCGACGACTCCGACGCCTCCGTCGACCCCTCCGACATCACCCTGGAAGTGCTCAACAACACCGCTGTCGAAGGGTTGGCCTCCGAGGTCGAGGCGGTACTGCTGTCCGATGGTTACGTCGTCACCGACACCGGCAACCCTGAGGCACGCTTCCCCGAAGCCACCACGATCTACCATGTTCCGGGCGAGGAGGAAGCCGCGCAGCTGCTCGCCGACCACATCGGTCAAGCCCAAGTGGCGGAGGCCGCAAACCTGAACCAGACCCTGGAACTGGTGATCGGGGAGGACTGGCAAGGGGTGGCCGGTTCGGATGGCGGCGACTCCGGGACGGACGTGCCCGTCAGTGAGAGCCTGGACGGCACCACTGCGGAGGACGACGGCCAGAACGCCTGTTGAACGAAGGTGTATCGCGGGGTCTCGGGCTGACACCGGGCTGTCGGTTCGATACCATCCGGGCCGACACTTCCATGTCGGTCATCGGCCGATGACGGTCACCGTGCCCCCTCGCACGGCCCCTCCCTTGTCCCATACCGAATCGCAGGTGCCCCTTGGCCCCAAGAATGTTGTCAGCCGTCGCAAGCTCCCTGAGCCCGGGGCAGTGGGTGGCGTGCGGAGCGACGGCGGTACTCATCGCAGGTTCCCTGGTCGCCTACACCACGTTCACGGACGCGTTCGGCATCGACACCGAGTCCATCGACCAGGATGCTTGGGGGGATCGTCCGCCGAGTGTGGACGGCCTGCACAACATCCTTCTTCTGGGTACGGACGAGCGTGCCGGTGACGACGCCTCCTACAACGATCTCAACGGGATCCGCCCCGATGCGTTGGTGATCGTCAGTATCGACGTGGACAACGGTGGGGTGACCATGGTCAACCTGCCGCGTGATCTGGTCGTCGACCTTCCTCCCTGTGAACAGAACGGTGAATTCGAAGGCACCGACGGAGGACCGGACCAGCTCAACCACGCCATGCGCTACGGCGGTATGGGGTGTCAGGGCAACGCGGTCGAAACCGTCACCGGTGTCCATCTGGACCACATGGTCACGGTGGATTTCGCCGGGTTCGAGGACATCATCGACACGATCGGTGGGGTGACCATGTGTGTGCCCGAACCGGTCGACGACCCCAAGGCCGACCTGCAACTGGACGCCGGAGAGCAGGTCCTGAACGGCTCCCAGGCGCTCGGACTGGCTCGCTCACGTGCCAGTACCGAACACGGCAGTGACCTGGGACGTATCGAGAACCAGCAACGGATGATCGGTGCGATCCTGCGTGAGGTCACTGAGGGGGACATCCTCACCAGCCCCTCGACACTCCTGAACTTCCTGGACTCTGTCACGGACAGCATGGTCACGGACGAAGAACTCACCCTCGAGGTGATGATGGATCTGGCCGTGGCCATGCGTGAGGTCGATCTGGAGCGGATGAACATGGTGACCGCCCCGGTCATGGACCACCCCACCGACCCCAACAAGGTCGTCCTCCAAGAACCCGCGGCCCAGGAATTGTTGGAGAGCGTGGCGGCCGGAGAAGCCCTGCCCGAGGAGGACGGCGACGGAGAAACCGGTGACGGCGACGCCGAAGTGGCCCCGGAGGAGGTGTCCCTGACGGTACTCAACAACACCGGTCAGGACGGCCTGGCGACCGAGGTCGAAACTCTCCTGAACGCCGAGGGCTTCACGGTCGTCGGTACCGGAAACCCCGAGACACGCGCACCCGACGAGACCACCGTCTACCACGCTCCCGAGCGGGAGGAGCACGCCGAACTGGTGGCCTCGGCACTGACCTCCGCCCGTACCGAGGAAGTTCCCGACCTGGGCGAGGACATGGAACTGGTCATGGGTGCCGCCGACTGGGGCCCCGTCGTCGGCCTCGACGGCCAGGACGACGACGGTGAGGATCCGCTGACCGGCCTGGACGGCACCACTGCCGCCACCGACGAGGTTTCCTGCGACTGACCGCGCTCCGAAACAGGAAAGCCTGTGACGGACGACCTGCAACGGTGACGAACCTCGTCGGCAGGAGCAAGGACACCGCGCACGGCAAAGGAGGACGGGTGGGGTGGCTCAGGCCCCCGTCTGACCGCGCATACCCCTGGGCAGCTTGGCACCCTTCGGCATGGGCCCCTTGGGCATCTGCATCGCGCTGGGCAGCGCCTTGAGACGGTAGTTCAGCTCGGCGGTGCCCGCCTTGTCGAGATTGCGAGGCAGCTTCATCAGAGTCCTCTGGAGCTTGGAGACCGGAACCTGCTCCTCCCCGTTACCGACCTTGAAGTCGTAGATGGGGGTGTCATAGGCCACCCGGGAGACACGTTTCTTCTCGC